>NZ_SOKV02000069.1:0-9690 GCF_004407025.1 Paracoccus sp. DMF | reverse complement strand
AGGATTGAACTCTCGACCTCTCCCTTACCAAGGAAGTAGCATATTCTCGCAACCAAATGAATCTTATCATGCTTTCCGATCCTTTGGAATCCTCTTTGCCAGTCTTTTGCCAATTACCTTTGCCGCGCGCTGGCCGACTTCCTCGGGGTGTTCGTAGACCTCGGCCACCAGCCTGACCGACTTCCAGCCGCCCGCGTCCGCGATGGCCTTGGTCGAAAAGCCCGCCTTGGAGAGCGTCGTCGCGAAGCTGTGCCGCCCTGGCTGATGGGTGCCAAGATAGGGCACGCCGGCCTTGCCACAGGCGCGGCGAAGCGTGGCATAGACGCTGCTGCGGTGCGCGTAGGGGAACACCTTGCCGGCTTCGGGGGCTATGCCCGCGACCATGGCCGCCACCTCGGGCGTCATGTAGGCGACGGCAGGTTCGCCGTTCTTCGTCGTCTCGAAAATGACGCGGTCGCCATCGACGCGATCTGCGGTCAGGTGAATAGCGTCGCTGACGCGCCGGCCCGTGACGTGCAGGAACATCATCATCACATAGAGCGGATGGGGCAGGTGTGGACGCAGCTTGTCCAGATAGCGCGCATCGACTGCCTGCCGTTTCGGCTTCTGGGTTGGGAAAGCCTTGACGCGGATCGCCGGGCACCATCCCTGCTGGTGGCCGAAGTTGATGACGGCCCGGGCCGGGGTGATGCCCTGGCGGTTCAGGGTTGCGTTCGAGGCGTCGGGATATTCCAGCCGTGCTGCCTCGCGGATCTCGGCCGGGGTGATGTCCTTGAGCCGCTTCCCGGCCAACCGCCGCGCCATTGCCAGCACGAACCGCGTCTCCCCGCCATCCTTCACATAGGCCAGCGCGCATTCCTCGAATGTCAGGACGTGATCTGCCCCGTAAAGCCCTATCTTCCAGAGCTTCGCCTCAAGGGCTGCCCGCGCTTCTTCCGCTCGTGCAGGGTCGCGAGTTCGGAGAGCGCGTCGGATACGCTTGCCGTCAGGACCGGTGCCGTGCGCATAGGCCCAGCCTTCGATCCATTTGATTTGCAGGCGCATTCGTGCATCCCTCGTCTCAAGGCGGTGATGTGCTCGGCGTAAAAGACCTTCTTCCGGCCGCGCAGTTCGTAATATGGCAGGGTCGCCAGGGAGTCGGTCAAGGTCCGGCGCGATATGCCGAGCGCCTCTGCGGCCCCGTTCATGTCGAGGGGCTTTTCGTATTCACCCATCACCCTCTCCCTGTCCTTGTCTGGTAGCGGGGCGTCATGGCTGGCCGTCCCTCTGCTGGCGGTAGGCGCGCAGGATAGCGAGAAGCCAGGCGCGGGCGGGGGCATTAACCATATCGACTTCATGCCTTTCGCTGCCATCCCACTTGGGGTGGTCAGAATAGAGCCAGACACGCGCGCCCCATGGCCCCGCGCCCCAACCGTGGCCCGGCAAGAGCGCCTCGTGTAGCGCCAGATCTGCGTCGAGGGAGCCGTTGAAGGCGGCGTATGCCAATTCGCCTCTACGATCACTGCCGAGAGCATCGTGCATATCGGGACCGGGCCAAATGCCTCCCTCCACCGCCGCAATCAGTTTGTCCAGGTCACTCATCACCCTCTCCCTGTCCGGTGCGGCGGGCGGAAAGAAGGCCGCCTATCCAACACACCGAGGCACCAATCGCATAGCAAAGGACATAATCGCCATTCCCGCGCAGGCTGCATATCAGAACTGCCAACCATGCGCCGATAACAATCTCAGCCATCACCCCCGCCCTCCGCTGGTAAGCGCGGCGCGGGCCATCTCCACCAGTTCGCGCGTGTCGGTCATTTCAGCGTCTCAATTTCGGCGCGGATGGCGTTCGGGATATATTCCGCGTCAGCTTCGCACTGCGGGTCATTCCAGCAGTCGCGAGCAATCTCCGCCGCCCGCTGCATCCCCTCCCGCACCTTCTCGCGGCCATAGGCTTCAAGGGCGGCACGCGGGTTGGCGGGCATTTCTCGGGCGTCCGGGTGATTGCCGTCCCGCCATCATTGGGCATACGCCATCGCTACCTGCGCCCGTGCTTCGTCGCGCTCGGCTTCGGCTTTCTCGGCGCGAGCCATCCAACCCTCGACGACCCCAACCAATTCTGAGGCATCCAATCGGCCCTCGGCCCGCCCGAGCCGGCCTGCTAGATCGCTGATTTGACAAGCCGCCTCTGTCAGGGCGTTATTCAGCCGCTCGATCTCGGCGTGGGCTGCATCATAATCTGACGCCATCACATAGGAGCCATCGGGATCCGAGACCATAACCGCATAGGGGTCGCTTCCGCACGAATGCTTTATGGCGACATCAAAACGCTCAACCATTTGCTTCACCGCCTTTCAGGGCGCGCAGGGCGGCGTCCAGTCTGTCCAGTATTTGGCTGATACTTTCAGGACTGTATTCCAGCGTTTCCCCCGCAAGATCGAATCCCGTATCAAGCCACAACCGCGCTTCACCGATCAGACGCGACGCCTCCGCGACCGTCTCGCTGGGCTGGGGCTGGTGGGCGACCTCGCTCTCGTGCTTGATGGTGATATTGTCGCGGGGGCCGTCCCAGCCATTGGGGTGCGAGTAGGCTAGCGCATCCTCGTGCGAATATCGTCCCGCCTCGGCGATGCAACCGGTGTATCCCTTAGCGTTCGGTCGATACCAGCCGCGCCCGGCCTTATGGATCAGCCATCCGTGCGACAGGTCCACCGGCACCGCCTCTCCTGCGGCCTGCGGGGCGCGCGCTTTCGCCTCGTCAAAGATCGCCTGATATTCAGGGTTGATGCTGAACCCCTCGGGCTGCGGGGCTGGCGTCAGGGCGGCGAGGATGCGATCAGCGGTCCGACGAGCTTCACACTCACCGAGACTGTTGCCCCATTCCATATATTTGGGCAGCGTCCCGTCAGGCGCACCCTGGACGGCTGCCCATGTCATAGCGTCCCAAATCGCGCGGGCGATCTGGTGACGATCAGCCCGCACTTGCTGCCCCGAGGCACAGAGGTCGGAGCGGATAAACCTTGTTTTATCTCCTTCATGGGCTGCGTAGGTGGACCAGCCGAAACCATCAGCAAATGCAACGTCGATCCATTCCGGCGCGGCGGTTTTGTCAGCGGTCATGGCTGGCCTCCGTGGTGGGGGTGGGCTTGATGCGATAGACCAGGCCGGGCGACAGCGGCGTGTCTGTGGGGATCCATTCGCCGTTCAGACCGAGCCGCTCTAGGTCGCCGCTGGACGCCTCGAACTGGCGCATCTGTTCAATGGTCAACGCTACCAATGGCAAAATGTTCGTCTCCGGCCGCCACGCCTCCCGGCGGTCGAGGACGACCTCGCGCTTACCGCAGTTATTGGGGCGACTGATTATGCCGTCAGCCTCGATCCGCTCCACAATGCGAGCGGCGTGATTGTATCCGATACCGAGCGCGCGTTGGACAAGGCTGGTTGCTGTGCGTCCTGTCACGATCATCAAGCCGAGAGCGGCAAGATATTGCGGATCGTCGTAGTTTTCCTTCGCCAACCTGGCCAGGTCTTCGGTGCTGGGGAGAGCGGTCATGCGGCACTGGGGGGTGGTCATTGCGGGGCCTCCGGCAGTGGCATCCAGTGCGTCAGCCAATAATATGGACCTCCGTCGCCGTCCGGCTCATACCATCCGGACCAGTCATCCGGCGATGGATGCTCGCAGCTTTCCCACCTCGCCAGAGCGTAGTGGCGCCCCCGGCCTGGCAACCCAAAATTGACACCAGTGGCGAGGATGGCTGTGCCGTCCTTTGGCGCAGTCCCGATTCTCCTCCACCCCAGCCGCGCCTCACCGCCTTCCGCTTCGGCGGCGGCATCCTTGATCGCCTCTGCCAGCCTGCGGGCCTGCTCCGGAGACATGGCGATGGTCACGCCTTCCTCGGCCATCGTATCCACGGCGCGGATCAGCACCCGGTCCTCGATGGACGTGACCCGCGCCAGGTCGCCTTGCAGGCCGGGGTATTTCGGGGTGCCGTCAAAAATGGTGGTCATGTCAGTCTCCCTTGCCGGGCCGGTCAGAACCAGTCGCCCAGGATTTCGTCGTCATTTTGGTTGAGCCAAGCTGCCACCAGCGGCAGGTAGCTGTGATCGGGGCCGTGCTTCGCCTCCCAGCTTTCCTTGGCGTTGTGGATCGCCTCGGGGCCGTGCTGATGATGCGATTTGCACAGCGGGATAGTCTCGAAGTCGCTTGCCTTGTCCGAGCCGTAGCGGCCGCAAAAGACGTGGTGCGCATCGCTCGGACCGGGACGCTTGCAGATGACGCAGGGCAGGGCTTTTACCCGCGCCATGTGCCGATTGCCTGCTGCGGTGCCGCGCGATGGCTTTTCCTTCTTCTGGCCGAGAGGCGGCAGGCCAGCGAGATTGCCGATGCGCGCGTTCATGCCGCACCTCGCAGCGCCGAAGCGGTCACACCGATCTGCGCCGCCATCCAGTCGAGGATCGCCGTCTTGCTCTCCTGGAACCGCTTGCCGCCCATGCTGCGCATCGACTGGCTTTCTGGCGTCCAGATCGTCAGGATCGGCCCGCGAACCTGACCGATGGCATAGCCTTCGGCGCGGGCCTCTGCCCGAACCAACTGCGCCTTGATCCGCTGCGCCGTCGCGTTGGCGCCGCAGTCCAGCGTATAGGACTGATGGAATCCCGTTGCGATCAGAGCGTGCTTGCGCATCGTCTCTGGCGTCTCGGCCCATGGGACGGATTGCAGGTGCTCGGGCAGGTTTTGCCATGCCTCCCGAACGAAAGCGAACTGGTGACGATGGCTGTTGAGGCTGCGGCCACGCTCGATGATGACCGTGACCAACTCTCCCTGCGCCAGATCGGGCAGGTTGTTCGCCAGCAGGCGCAGCGTGCCATCCTCGAAGCGGGCGCGGTATTCCATCACGCCGCCTCCGACCTGATCGCTTCCAGAACAGGGCGCAGGTAATGGCGGGCGTGCTCAATCGCCTCGTCGGAGGCTTGCAGGCCCATGATGCGCATGGCTGCCGTGTCCAGCAGCAGATCGTCGCCGCGGGACCAGCCGCCGTCCATAACAGCGCGGAGGTTGGCGTCGCAGACGGATGCAGGGATCGGGCGCAGGGCGGGCATCACAGCACGCTCGGGGCGAAAGGGATGCTATCCCCGTCCAGATCGTCACCCGGACGGCCGCCCGCGCCGTAACCGCCGCCATAGCTGCTGCCAGTGTCGCGCTGCTGGCCGCCATCGCGCGGGCCGTCGAGCATTTCGAGCTTGGCGTCGAAGCCTTGCAGAACGCATTCGGTGCTGTAGCGGTCATTACCTTGCTGGTCGGTCCATTTCCTAGTCTGCCATTTGCCGGCGACATAGACCTTGCTGCCTTTCGACAGGTATTGCTCGGCGATGCCGGCGAGAGGCCCAAATATCACGACCGTAATCCACTCGGTCTTTTCACGCTTCTCGCCATTGCGGTCCTTCCACCGCTCGGTGACGGCGATGCGCAGATTGGCGATCTTGTCACCACCTTGGGTGGTGCGAATATCGGGGTCGGACCCCAGGTTGCCGATGAATTCGCAGCGGTTCAGAGCCATCACGCGGCCTTTCCTTGCTTCTTGGTTTCGATTTCGGCTTCGACCTGAGCCGCCAGTTCAGGGGCAGAGGCGCGCAGCCTTTCCAGATCGGCTTGCAGGCGCCGGTCATTCCATGCGGCCTCGCCATGCTGGCGGATGGCGGCGATCATGCTGTCGGCGGCTGCTTGATCGGCCTTGCTGGGGCCGGCAGGCGCGCGGTTCGCAGGCTGTTGCCGGGGCGTGGCCTTCGTGGCTTCCCCGTCGTCATCCTCCGGCGCCAGCCCGGCCATGCCGAGAAGCCCATAACGACGGGCATAGGTGATGGCCGAGCCAACGCCCTGCATGTCGTTCTTGCCGACGACCAAATGGACCCGGCTGGTGAACGTGTCGCCGCTGGCATGGGCGAGCACCGTCTCGACATACTGCCCGCGCTCGTCAGCCCCACAGGGCTGCATGATCGCGAAGCCGTTGGCGTGGAGCGCGTCAAAGCAGGCTTCCATCACCGATCCCAGATCGGCATAGTTCGATTTCAGGTGCGGGTTCTTGGCGTTCTTGATGGCCTTGCCCATCTCGGTCTGGGCTTTCGCCAGCGCCTTGATTGCATCGCTCATGCCGCGATCCTCTCTTGCAGATATGCCGGGCCGAAGTCGGTGGGCGGGGTGTCGGTCCAGTCGCAGGCCGGGATACCGGCGCGCATCTGGGCCAGCTTCCATGCGGCGGCGGTGTTCGCCTGCCAGCGGGACAGGCCAAGGGCGAACGTCTCGCGCTCGTCCAGCAGGCGGGTCATTTCGGCGGTGATGCTCATCAGAAAGCCTCACGATCCTGCCAGACGCGCACGCCCGTGATATTCGCCGCCTTGTGGTTGCGCCGCACGTAGTCCTCGACAAAGGCGCTCATAGCGTCCTTGTCGTTCTTCGCGATCCAGTGCAGCGCATCGCGCAGGTCGGTGATCTCGTAGCGAGTGACGGTGCGCAGACCCTTCACGGTGTCTTTGCTGGCGGCGGCGGCGCGGCGCTGTGCTTCCTCGGCCTCACGCTGGGCCTCGGCGGCAGCGCGTTGCGCCTCAATGTCAGCGGCATTGGCGGCACGGGAGGCTTCTTCGGCCTCGCGCATCTTGCGGGCGGCTTCGGCGCGGGCCACGCGCTCGGCGGCTTCCTTTTCGGCGGCGAGCTTCTTCTTGAAGCTGTCCACCAGGGCGACAAGCCCCTTCTCGATCCGCTGCGCATCCTCGATGCTCGGCTTCCAGCGGGCGCCCTCGGCCTTATAGGCATCGTAGAGCGGCGCGGTGGCGGACTTCTGGCCGGACTCAAGGCCAAGCCGGAACTCGCGCATGGACTTGCGCAGAGCATCAACCGCCTTCATCTGGCCCTCATTCTCGACCGGAGTCCCGTCCAGCCAGTTTTCGGCCTCCATGCGCTCGCTTTCGAACTGCGCGCAGATGGCGTCGATGGGATCGGGCGGGCAGTTGCCGCCAATGATGGCGCGGGGGTTCATGTCGTTCATCTGTCAGCCCTCCTATTCTGCGGCCATGTCGTGGCGGTAATCGGCCCAGCCGTCGGCATCGTCCTGCTCGGCTGTGGATCTCCACGCTTCGAGAGCGAATTCCTCTTGGCGCTCAACCTCGGCCTCGCCCAACAGGGCGACGGCGGTGGCGCGGGTCTGCTGGCGCCCGTCGAAGGTCCAGCTTTCCAAACAGAAATCATTGATGTGCAGGATCTGGCGCATGCCGTAGCGGTCACGGTTGCGAGACCAAGCGGCATCAATCTCATAGACCGCCTCGGCGTCAATCACGCCGCCCGGAACATCAGCTTCAAGCGTGCCGGTGTAGTAGTCCATCAGCGCACCCCCTCGGCAGGCGGCAGGGCATTGGACGCCAGCGCGCGGGCTGTCTCAATCACGGGGTTGACCCATTTCGCCTCAATGCCGCGCTCACTGCCAAAGTCGATGGCGGCGGAGAGCAGTTCTCTAAACTGGATCAGGTCCAGTTCGGCCTCGCTCGGCATGGCGTGGATCTTGTCCATGAAGCCGGCAATGGCATCCTCGGGGGTGTCGCACCGGGGGCCAGACACGCGGTTCTTCATGCCACGATCCAGATAGCATCCCCCAACCTGCCAGAGACCGGCGTTGCAAAGCAGGAGGTTGGCCGGCAGATACGGCTGCTTTCCGATCTTCTCGACCAGGGCGGTATGCGCGGCGATCAGGCCGTCTTTCAGGTGCTGCGTGTCCATCAGCGCGCCTCCGACATACGGGCAGCGCAGTCGCTGGCGGTGAGGGTGGCGCAGGCCGAGGGGCTGACAGTCGCAGCCTCGACAATGGCGCGGGCAGCGGGCACGGCCACGAACGCGATGATGGCGATCCACACAGCAGCGGACCAGAGCATCAGGCCACGCCAGACATAGGCGCGCAGGCGGTAATCGGCGGGGGTCATTGCGTCACCTCGAAGCCAGCCGGCAAGCTGATCGGCGAGGACCAGGGCGGCGCAACCAGCGTGGTGCGCTCGGACAGGATCAGGTGGCGGATCTCGTCAGCGACGATGGGATTGTCGAGGCAGAGGCCAGCGATCAATCCGGCGGGGGCGGCAGGCGTGTGCATAGCAGGGGGTGTTCCTCTCTCGGATCAGTTGCAGGATGCGGCGCGGGCTTCGAGCGCCA
Source organism: Paracoccus sp. DMF (assembly GCF_004407025.1). Lineage (NCBI taxonomy): Bacteria > Pseudomonadati > Pseudomonadota > Alphaproteobacteria > Rhodobacterales > Paracoccaceae > Paracoccus > Paracoccus sp. DMF. The sequence continues at coordinate 1,523 of NZ_SOKV02000069.1, read as the reverse complement.
AGATCTTGCCCTTGCTCGCAGCGATGGCCCCGGCGCGGTCGTTGCCTGTCAGGCTCGACACGGGGACGCCGATCAGGAATACGCCCACGGCATCACCGACGACGGCGCCCTTTTGCTTGCTTTCCAGCGCGGCGAGGGATTGGCGCTCGGCCGTCAGGTCGGTCTGGACCCGTTGGCAGGGCATCGCGGCGAAGGCGTTGCCCATGCTGACGGGCTGGATCGAGGCCGGGGATTGCGCGCAGGCAGCCAAGAATGGCAGGGCGGCAATGGCGTAGGTGAATTTCACTGGATGGTTCCTCTCGGTTGGTGGCCGGGCACATCTTCGTCGCCGGCCTTGAGAGAAAGATACGGTGCCAATCGGCACTATGCAAGATAAAAAAGTGCCAGTAGGCACCAAAATTTGCCCAGCCCCATCCCCCGTGCCATCCCCACCCAGACGGCACGGGGCTTCCCGCCGAGGTTTTCGAAGGATGATTCGCGCCTTCTGCTGGCTGACGTGTGGCGTCGGGTCTGGCTTAGCCGACTGGGGGTTGGTAACAGGAGAGGGCCACCCGCAGGAGCAAGCCGTGTCCACCCTGATTCTTCATCCTGGCGCGCCTAAGACGGCCACCACCACATTGCAGCACATTTTGCGGGAAAACAGGCAGGCTCTAGAGAGAAAGGGCGTGGGCCTTGTTCTGCCAGAAGACATTCGCGGCAAGCCTTTCCTGGGCGCGTATCTGGCCGCTTATCGCGGAAAGCACGTGCCGCAATTTGCTAAAATGACGGCGGATTTCTTCGCTCCATACCTTGCGCGGTTCCAGACGGTCATCTGCTCCGAAGAAACCTTCTGCCACGACTTCATGCCATCGCGCAGGTTTGGCGAAGGCGGGATAGACCGGGCGGCGATCACGGCAAAGCTCCTGTCCCATGCCGGTGCCGATAACACCCGCGTGGTGCTCACGATCCGGCCGCAAATGGCATTCCTGATTTCGACCTACACCCACTTCGTCCACCGGCAAGGCGAGTGCGGCAGCTTCCCAGAGTGGTTTGACGCCGAGGTCAGGGCCCCTAAGGTGCGGTGGACGCCGGCCGTTGAGGCATTCCGCAACCAGTTCGGCTCGGAGGCCGTCCAGGTCGTTTCCATGGGACAATACGGACGGATCGAGGACTTCCTGCGCGCAGTGCTTGATGCGATGGATCTGGAAGATGTCCCTGTGGCCCTACCGCATGACGATCAGATGAACCCCTCACCGTCGGCCCGCGCCGTCCAGATGTGCCGGAAGATCAACTCTGTGATACTGGACAAGGCCATGTCGGAGAAGCTCAACACCTCCATTGTCGCCGAGTATCCGGTCAAGGATTTCGGCAAGTTCGCCCCCAATGCGTGGGTGAGGCCGATAGGACTGGAGGACCAGTTCAGCGCCGACCACCAGTCGGCCATCGCTCCTCTAGAGCTATAGGTGCCAAGAAAAAGCCCGCGAGAGGGCGGGCTGGGCTGCGGCCGATCACCAGTCCCGCAGCATATCCGCCCAGTCGCACAG
>NZ_SOKV02000068.1:0-10081 GCF_004407025.1 Paracoccus sp. DMF | reverse complement strand
GCCTGGCATCATTGAGGCGGTTCTCGACGGACGACAGAGCGATGCCGTCACGCTCGCGCGACTTATGGACCCGTTCCCGGTCAGCTGGATCGAGCAAAAGAACACTTTCCTCCGTACCTGATCACCTACTCCATACATCTGACGCCACTGCTGCTATTGCTTCATTGGGCCAAATTGGCCAAAAGTGATGCAGGCATGGGCGAGGAGTCGAATGCAGACATTGAGCGCGAAAGACGCGAAGTACGGATTCGGACGACTGATTGATCTCGCTCGAGCCGAGCCGGTTGCGGTGGCGAAGCACGGCCGGCCCGTCGTCGTCGTACTTGCAATCGAAGAGTATGAGCGTCTGAAGAGGTTGGACGTGCAGGAAAAAAATCTCGCCGGCGAAGCAGCTTCGAATAACGAAGAACAAGGGGGCGGCTGACCGGTATGGACAAGCGAAGCCTCACCGAGCGCGATATCTGCACCAAGTTCATCCTGCCTGCCGTCAAGCGCGCAGGCTGGGACGAGATGGTGCAGGTTCGGGAGGAGGTCTATTTCACCAAGGGACGCATCATCGTGCGCGGCAAGCTGGTGACGCGCGGCAAGGCGAAGAAGGCCGACTTTGTTCTCTACTACAAGCCGAACATTCCGATCGCCCTGATCGAGGCGAAGGACAACTCCCACAGCGTCGGCGACGGCATGCAGCAGGCGCTCGACTATGCCGAAACGCTGAAGATCCCCTTCGTCTTCAGTTCGAACGGCGACGGCTTCGTATTCCATGACCGCACCGGCGCCAGTTCGCCGCGCGAGCTGAACCTTGGTCTCGACGCCTTCCCGTCGCCCGCTGACCTGTGGGCGCGCTATCGCGCCTGGAAAGGACTCGATGGCGAATCTGAAGAGATTGTTCTTCAGGACTATCACGACGACGGCAGCGGCAAGGAGCCGCGTTACTACCAGGTCAACGCGGTCAACGCGGCGATCGAGGCCATCGCCAAGGGCCAGGACCGGGTGCTGCTGGTCATGGCGACCGGCACGGGCAAGACCTACACCGCGTTCCAGATCATCTGGCGCCTATGGAAATCACGGCGCTGGAACCCCGAAGGCAACAAGCGCGTCCTGTTCCTCGCCGACCGTAATGTGCTGATCGACCAGACGATGGTGAACGACTTCCGCCCCTTTGGCGCGGCAATGGCAAAGCTTTCAACCAATGCCAAGACCATCGAACGGCAGGACGGAACCTCGGTCGACCTGACGCTGGCGCTCGACAGGAAACGGCGCATCGACACCGCCTTCGAGGTCTATCTCGGCCTCTATCAGGCGATCACCGGGCCGGAAGAGCGCCAGAAGCTGTTCAAGGAGTTCTCGAAGGACTTCTTCGATCTGATCGTGATCGACGAATGCCATCGCGGCAGCGCCGCCGAGGATTCTGCCTGGCGTGAAATCCTGACCCATTTTTCCGGTGCTACGCAGATCGGCCTGACCGCCACGCCGAAGGAGACGGAATATGTCTCCAATACGGAATATTTCGGCGAGCCTGTATTCACCTATTCGCTGAAGCAGGGGATCAGCGACGGATTTCTGGCCCCCTACAAAGTCATCAAAGTTCACATCGACCGTGACGTAGAAGGCTACCGGCCCGAGAAAGGCCAGCTGGACCGCGACGGCAACGAGGTCGAGGACCGCATCTACAACGCCAAGGATTTCGACCGCACGCTGGTTCTGGACGACCGCACCCTTCTGACGGCGAAGAAGATCACGGCCTTCCTCAAAGAAAGCGGCGACCGCTACCAGAAGACCATCGTGTTCTGCGTCGATCAGGAACACGCAGCCCGCATGCGTCAGGCGCTGATCAACGAGAACTCCGATCTGGTGACCGAGAACGCGCGCTACGTCATGCGCATCACCGGCAGCGACAAGGAGGGTCAGGACCAGCTTGGCAACTTCATCGACCCGGAATCGAAGTGGCCCGTCTTGGTCACGACCTCACGCCTGCTGTCCACCGGCGTTGATGCGCAGACCTGCCGCCTGATCGTGCTCGACCGCGAAATCGGCTCGATGACCGAGTTCAAGCAGATCGTCGGGCGCGGCACCCGCGTGCACGAGGACACCAGGAAGTTCTATTTCACGCTGATCGATTTCCGTGGCGCGACCGCGCATTTCGCGGACCCGGACTTCGACGGCGATCCCGTGCAGATTTACGCGCCAGGCGCGGATGACCCGATGACGCCGCCGGACGAGGAACCAGCAACGCCCGAGGGCGAGGACGCGATTCCGCCGACGCCCGGTGAGGACGAAACAATAGTCGATCAGCCCGGCCTTCCGCTGCCATCGGGCGATCCCGTGCGCAAGATCTACGTCGATGGCGTCGGCGCACGGATCATTGCCGAGCGCGTGGAATACCTCGACGAGAACGGCAAGCTCGTCACCGAATCCCTGCGCGATTTCACCAAGAACGCGCTCCGGAAACGCTTCGCCAGCCTCGACGAGTTTCTGAAACGCTGGAACGCCGCCGAGCGCAAGCAGGCCATCGTCGAGGAACTGGAGGCCGAAGGTTTATCCCTCGATGCCATCGCTGACGAGCTTGGAAAAAATCTCGATCCGTTCGACTTGATCTGCCATGTCGCCTTCGACGCCAAGCCCCTCACGCGCCGCGAACGGGCCGAGAACGTGAAGAAGCGCGACGTGTTCACCAAATACGGGCCGCAAGCTCGTGCCGTCCTTGATGCGCTGCTGGAGAAGTACCGCGACGAGGGCGTCCTCAATCTCGACGACGCTAACGTGCTGAAGGTTACTCCATTCACCGACATGGGCAGCGTCGTTCAACTCATCAACGCGTTCGGCGGCAAGGCGGGCTTCGAAAAGGCCGTCCATGAGTTGCAGGACGCGCTCTACCAGGAGACCGCCTGAACCATGATCGTCCGCACCACCGTAAAATCCATTCAGGACATCATGCGCCAGGACGTGGGCGTCGATGGCGATGCCCAGCGCATCAGCCAGCTCACATGGCTGTTCTTCCTCAAAATCATCGACGATCAGGATCAGGAACTCGAAATCACGCGGGACGATTACCGCTCGCCCATCCCCGAGCGTTTCCAGTGGCGGAACTGGGCGGCAGATCCCGAAGGGATCACGGGACAGGCCATGCTCGATTTTGTCAACGACGAGCTGTTTCCGGCCCTAAAGGGCCTCCAGGTTTCGGCCAAACCGGGTGACCGCCGCCGCGTCGTGCGCGACGTGTTTGAAGATGCCTACAACTACATGAAATCCGGCCAGCTGCTTCGGCAGGTCGTAAACAAGATCAATCAGGTTGACTTTAACAACCTCGACGAACGCCGCCACTTCGGCGAGTTCTACGAGCAGCTGCTCAACGACCTGCAGTCGGCGGGCAATGCGGGGGAGTACTATACGCCCCGCGCCGTCACCTCCTTCATGGTCCATATGATCGATCCGCATCCGGGCGAGACGCTGTTCGACCCAGCTTGCGGCACTGGCGGCTTCCTGACCTGCGCCATACGACACATGGAGGAGAAATACGTCCGCACGCCTGCGCAGCGCGAGACGATGCAGGCAGGGTTGCTTGCTGTCGAGAAAAAGCAGCTTCCCCACATGCTCTGCGTCACCAACATGCTGCTCCACGGCATTGAGGACCCGTCCTTCGTACGCCACGACAATACGTTGGCCCGGCCGTTGATATCTTGGGGTAAGGACGAGAGGGTGGACATTGTTCTCACCAATCCGCCCTTCGGTGGGCGCGAGGAAGACGGAATCGAGAATAACTTTCCGACCTTCAAAACTCGTGAAACCGCCGACCTCTTCCTCGCCCTGATCATCCGCCTGCTGAAACCCGGCGGCCGCGCGGCGGTGGTCCTGCCCGACGGCTCCCTCTTCGGCGAGGGCGTCAAGACCCGGCTCAAGGAGCACCTAATGGAGGAGTGCAACCTCCACACCATCGTGCGCCTGCCGAACTCGGTCTTCCGACCCTACGCCTCGATCGGCACGAACCTGCTCTTCTTCGAGAAAGGCGCTCCCACGCAGGACATCTGGTTCTGGGAGCATCAGGTGCCCGAGGGGCAGAAGGCTTATTCCATGACCCGGCCCATCCGGCTGGAGCATCTGGCCGACTGCGCCGCCTGGTGGGGCGGGCCGCGCCGCGAGGGGCGGGAGGAGACCGAGCGGGCCTGGAAGGTCAGCGCAGAGGAGGTGAAGGCCCGCGGCTACAACCTCGACATCAAGAACCCGCACACGGTGGCCGAAGATCACGGCGACCCTAAGACGCTGCTGGAGGATCTGACGAACGCAGAGGCCGAGGTGGCGGCGCTCCGCGACCAGTTGAAGGCGATCCTGTCAGAGGCGTTGGCGCGATGAACGCGGAACGGCTGCTCGCCCTCTACGAACAGGTCGCCGAGGCGCCCGACGCGGTTCCCCGCATGCGCCGCTTCGTGCTGGACCTCGCCGTGCGAGGGAAGCTGGTGCCGCAAGAGGCGGACGATGAACCAGCGTCGGAACTGCTGAAGCGGATCGCGGCGGAGAAGGCGCGGCTGGTGAAGGCGGGAGAGATCAGGAAGAAGGCTGCGCAGAACCCAAAGATGGTCGAGCCGCCGCACGAGCTTCCCGAGAACTGGCGCTGGGTCGCGCTCGGAACCGTATTCCTTTACGATGCAGGCGCGAAGCGCGAACCCAAGTCGCTGGACCCTTCGCTTTGGCTCCTTGAACTGGAAGACATTGAGAAGGAGACGGGGCGGCTTGTTGCGCGTAGCTCCGTCGCTGACCGCGAGTCGAAGAGCACGAAGTCCGAGTTTCAGGTCGGCGACATTCTCTACGGCAAGCTCCGGCCATACCTGACGAAGGTGCTTGTGGCGGATGCCCCCGGCTATTCGACAACGGAAATCGTGGCAATTCGCCCGTTCCTTCCGCTCTGCTCGGAGTATTGCGCGCTTGCGCTGAGGCGTCCTGATTTCGTGGACTATGTTACCCGCCTCGGCCAAGGCACGAAGATGCCGCGTCTCCGTACGGAGGACGCTGTTGTGTCTCCTTTCCCCCTCCCGCCGCTCGCTGAACAGCGGCGTATTGTGGCGAAGGTGGAGGACCTGATGGCGCTGCTGGACCGGCTGGAGGCGGCGCGCGGGGCGGCCGAGGCCACCCGCGACCGGCTGACCGCCGCCAGCCTCGCCCGCCTGACTGCGCCCGACTTGGATGCCGCCGAGTTCCCGGCCAACGCCCGCTTCGCCTTCGCGGCGTTCCCCACCCTCACATCCCGCTATGACCAGATCAACAGCCTCCGACGAGCGATCCTCCGACTTGCCGCCCACGGCAAGCTGGCGACGCGGGATCCGTCCGATGAACCAGCGTCGGTATTGCTGCAGCGTATTGCTGAAGAGCGTACCGCGCTGTTGGAGGCTGGCTATCCCAATCCCGCAGAAGCCAAGACACAAATTAAAAAGCAGTCGCAGCAGGCGCTGCCTAGCGATCTGCCCCCCATACCCCAAGGTTGGGAGTGGGCGACTCTGCAGCAATGCTCGTTGATGGTCATCGACTGCAAGAACAAAACGGCCCCATATTCTTCAACCGGGATCAGGCTCATTCGAACTACGAACGTCCGGGACGGTGAGTTAAATGCGAACGATCAGAAGTATGTGACTAAGAGCACGTATGAAGCTTGGAGTCTCCGAGCCAAGCCAGAACCTGGCGACATCCTGATTACTCGTGAAGCACCAATGGGAGAGGTTTGCTTAGTCCCGGAGGGCGAACGCATCTGCCTTGGGCAGCGAATGATGCTTGCGAGGCTTGTGCCTGAAACCATCCACCCGGGTTTCTTGCTGTACTCGCTTCGAGATCCCGACTTGATGGCGCGGGTGCAAGACAAGCCTCTGGGTATGACAGTGCAGCACCTGCGCGTTGGCGGTGTCGAGACTTTGCTCATTCCCGTCCCACCTCTTGCTGAACAACACCGGATAGTTGCGAGGGTGGCTGCCCTCATGGCCCTCTGCGACCGACTTGAGGCCGCTCTGCGGGCAGCAGACACTACCCGCGCACGCCTCCTCGAAGCCCTCCTCGCCGACGCGCTGAACCCGGCATCAATGCAAGAGATGGAGGCGGCGGAATGACGGAGCCCCGCCTGTTCAACGTCTATTGCGACGAAAGCTGCCACCTCGAGCACGACGGCGTGCCCGTAATGGCTTGGGGTGCCATCTATTGCCCGGCGGACGCCAGCCGCGCCATTTCCGAAGCAGTGCGGACGCTGAAGGCCGAGCATGGGCTTGCGCATGATTTCGAGGCGAAATGGACAAAAGTCTCGCCAGCCAAGGCTGATTTCTACCTGGCTCTGATTGACCTGTTCTTGAACGATGAGCGGCTTCGGTTTCGTGGCCTGGTCGTCCCGGACAAGGGCTTGCTGGACCACGCGCGCTTCGATCAGTCACACGACGACTGGTACTACAAGATGTATTTCACAATGCTGCGCCCCATCTTCTGCGCACCGCATCGATATCGCATCTACCTGGACGTAAAGGACACACGCGGCGGGCCGAAAACCCGGAAGCTGCATGAGGTCTTGGCCAACAGTCTTTATGACTTCGACCGGGAGGCGATCCAGCGCGTCCAGCAAGTTCGCAGCCACGAAAGCGAGCTCCTCCAGGTCGCCGACCTCGTTATCGGAGCGCTAACGTATGCGAACCGTGGCCTCACAACCAGCCCGGCAAAGACGGCAGTTGCGGCTAGGCTGCGTGAGCGGCTCGGGCAAAATGTTCTGATCCGCACTTCCACGTTCACGGCAACGAAATTCAACATTCTCGTGTGGCGGGCGCGGGAGGCGGCTGGATGAACCCGCCCGAACTACTGCCGTTCGCCGCGTTTGGGGGCGACTGGCCCGCATATGAAGCCGAGCTCCACCGCATCTTCGTCGCCGAGATTGCCAATGGCGGTGTACAGTACGAGGGGCTTCGCGTCGGTTGCCGTCGCCATCCGGAAGCGGCGCGCCGATGGGCGTCGTTTTGGCATCTGGTACAGGAAGGTAGCGTCGAAGATGATCGTCTACCTGATTTGCGTCGCTGCGAGCGGATCCGCTGGGTGCGATGGGTGATCGAGAATGCGGTCGCTCATGCCGAAATCGATGTGTGGCAGAATACCCGCGGCACACAGGTCAACACGCTGCTGTGGTTTCGCGAGGAATACCTCGTCGTTCTCGGGCAGCGCCAAGGCTACTGGCTCTTGAGAACGGCCTATTGCACGGAGAAAAGTGGGCGTATCGCGCAGCTCAGAAAGGAGCGAGATGCGTTCCGCCGCGCCAACCCCTAGAACGGCTGAAGCCGCCCAAGCGAACCAAGGCGGCCTCGAATGCTCCTCCTACACATGGCAGGTGAGACAGTGTGAAAATGGCGCATCTGGGCCTGATTGTCAAGGACCTCCTGCGCCCACCAAGCATGATCCCAGTGCCGGCCTCGAGAAAAGTCGCATCATTTACAATGCCTTAACGATATTTGCTTTGGCGCCTAGGGCCGTCATTCAGCCAGGCAGGGGTAGCGAGTGATGGCCGTCAACCTCGTGATCGCAGTCACAGACGGAGACTGGTTCGAGATGTTGCGCCAGCACCCCAACCTTGGCGAGGTCAACTTCTGGGCACCGTCAGCGGCGAACTTCCGGGCACTTCGACCCGGCGAACTCTTTCTCTTCAAGCTACACGCACCCCGCAACGTGATCGTCGGTGGTGGCGTGTTCACGTACGCCAATGCTCTACCATGCTCGCTGGCCTGGGAGGCTTTTGGCGTTGCGAATGGTGCTCGGTCGGCACAGGAGATGCGAGCCCGTATCGCACGCTATCGCCGGAGCGACCCGTCGGACCGAAGTGACTTTCAAATTGGTTGCCGGATCCTCACGCAGCCGTTCTTCTTCCATGAGACCGACTGGATCCCCGTCCCGCGAAGCTGGGCACCAAATATCGTTTCGTTCAAGACGTACAGCACCGGAGACGCCGAAGGCTTGGCACTGTGGAATGCGGTGAACGACCGAATGAATCGGCAGCAATTTGTCGGTATGGCCGAAGACCAAGCGCGATACGGCGATCCACAGTTAATCCGCCCGCGTCTCGGCCAAGGTGCCTTCCGCGTGCTCGTGACCGACTTATACCAGCGTAGGTGCGCCATAACGCAAGAGCGCACTCTACCAGCTCTGGAGGCGGCTCATATTCGTCCATACGGTGAAGGGGGTGGACACGAAGCCAAGAACGGCCTTCTTCTGAGGCGAGACATTCATAGCCTATTTGACGGCGGGTACGTGACTGTGACCCCGGAGAACCGCTTTGAAGTGAGCCGCAGGATCAGAGAAGAGTTCGACAATGGTCGACACTACTATGAGCTTCATGGCCGGAGTATCTCGCTGCCTACTGACGAGGGCGCCCGACCGGATCCCGCTTTTCTCCAATGGCACAATGAGAACCGGTTCAACGGCTGACAGAATTTGGATGTGGGTTCCGGGCGCCGCCCGGTTGGCTTATCGAAACACAACAGGCTGTGCGCGTCAGAAAATCCTTACCTTTCAGCGCATTGGGCGAATTTCACCAATTCACCGCAGGCAACAGGTCCGGAGAATATCGGCCCTGAGAGACCGCTTCCGGGGCTCTTGGCGGCAGCGCCAGTGCTCAGCCCCTCCTGCATAACCCCCGAAAACAACGGAAAAATCGGGCCGGAGCCAGATCGAGAGAACGCTTTAGCGGGGGCAAGTGGCGGACGGTGAGGGATTCGAACCCTCGAGACGGTTCCCCGCCTACACACTTTCCAGGCGTGCGCCTTCGACCACTCGGCCAACCGTCCGTGGCGGCTCGTCTAGCGCGACGGGCCGGCTTCCGCAAGGCTTCACAGCCGGGAAATCTTCTTCTGCAATTCCGCCAGTTGCCGGCGGATCTCGGCCATGTCCTCGCCCTCGCCGGCCTTCTTGCCGGCCTTGCCCGGCGCCGCGTCGTCATCCAGCGACGGGCCGCTGCTGCCGGCGGTGCTCCAGCCCGAGGCCATCGCCTTCAGGAACAGCTGCTGCTGGCGCTGCAAGGCCTCGAAACCCGGCATCGAGGACATCGGGTTCGGGAAGGTGGACAGGTTTTCCATCATTTTCGACTGGCCCTCGCGCAGCATCTCGAAGCTGGCGGCCAGGAATTGCGGCACGACGGATTGCGCCTGGGTCGTATAGCTGCGCACCAGGTCGACCAGAACGTCGATCGGCAGCACGCTTTCGCCCCGACCCTCATGCTCGGCGATGATCTGCAACAGGTATTGCCGGGTCAGGTCGTCGCCGGTCTTCAGATCGACGATGCGCACCTGGCGGCCGGCGCGAATGAAGCCCGCGATGTCGTCCAGCGTGACATAGTCGCTGGTCTCGGTGTTGTAGAGGCGGCGGCTCGCATAGCGCTTGATCAGCAGCGGGGTCGTGTTCTCGGCCTCAGCCATGGCTCCTCCGGCAATGCATTTGCAGCATGATGGGAAATGGCCCGCGGAAATGCAAAGAAAATCGCCAGGCCGCGCCGCGAGAGGCCCCGCGCGGGCATGAAAAAGGGGGCAGAACCTGCCCCCTTTTCGAACGCAGCCAGACCGGGATCAGACCTTGGCGACGGTCGGGTTGGTCGAGGTCGCTGCGGCGGTGGCTTTCTTCACCGCGGCTTGCGTCTCGCGGGTGGCCTTCTCGGCGGCTTTCTGGGCGTCGGAAGCCAGGTCCTTGCCGGCGGTCAGCATCAGATCGACCGTGTCCATCTGCACTTTCTTCGCCACTTCGGCAAAGGCGGCCATGTGCTCGGCAGCCATTTCGGCGGCGGCCGAAGCGAAGTCGCTGACGGCTTTCGCGTATTCGGCCGGCTCTTCCTTCGAGGCGGTCAGTTCACCCAGGCGGGCGATGGTGTCTTTCGCCCACTGCGACGAGATCTCGGTCGAACGCTCGGCAGCGGCCAGGGCGACTTTCGCCATCTTCTCGCCCAGGGCGGTCTGCGACTTGAAGGCGTCCTGGAAGGACGAGGTGTCGATCGGCAGTTTCGACATCATTTCTTGCATGGTCTTGGTGAAATCGGGGGTCTTGGCCATTTGCTCTCTCCTAGGGCGTGTTAACACTACCCTGCGAACGGTAT
>NZ_SOKV02000067.1:0-10569 GCF_004407025.1 Paracoccus sp. DMF | reverse complement strand
CTGCGTCATCTCGGCCAGCGAATAGCCGCCGGCATCGAAGGGATTGCGGATGATGGTCATGGGGAAACCTTGTCGGGAAGAAGGATAAGAAAGAAAGCGCCGCAGCCGCCGGTCAGGCGCTGTCGCGGATGACGATGCTCAGCGCGGTCAGCTCCGCATGTTTGGCGGCGATCTTGGCGGCATCGTCGACGCTGCCATCGTAGAAGAGCGCATCGCGCGACAAGATCGCGGGGCCGCGTGCCAGCAGGATGCCGGTCGCTTCCGCCAGCCTTGCATCGACCGGATAGAGCAGGATGCCAGCGGCCGTTTCCGCGCCATCGCTGCCGCCATGGCTGGCGAAGATGTACTGGCCGCTGGCGGTGATGCGGCCCAGAACCGCTCCGGCCGGGTATTCCGTGCCCTCGGCCAGTGTCACGGTCTCGCGGGTATAGTTGGGGTTCAGCTCATATTTGAGCGCATCGCCCATGCTGGGCGGCTGGGTCAGGACGGGCATCTTGGTCTCCGGAAGGTGTCAGGCGATCAGCGCGTGGCGCTGTCGGCGGATTTGCGGGCGGCGGCCACGAGCGGGCTCGGCTTGTTTGTCGCCACCGGCGCGCTGGCGAGGATGCCGCTGGCCTCGCTTTTGGCGGCGAGGCTGTCGAGGATCTGGCCGCGCAGGGCGTCGGGACTCACGCCCCGCCGGACCGCGTCGGCGGCGTCCAGGGTGACACCCAGCTTTGCCGCCTGCGCGCAGATCGAGGCCACTTCGGCGGCTTCGGCGCGGATGGCATCGGCGGTGGCATCACGCGCGGCCGCAGCCGCTGCGGTGCCGGGCGCGGGTGGCACTGCCGCCGGTTCCTGTGCCGTCGGCGCTGTGGGTTGCGTCGGCGTGGCGGCTGCACCCTGTGCTGCGACTTGTGGGTCTTGCTGGTCCGGCGTCCGGGCATCGGCATCCGTCTGATCGGTCATGATCATCTCCTGTTTTGGGTGTGAAAGGGTCGGGGTTTTTGGCGGTCGCCCTACCGTCAGAACCGGGCGGTTGAGGCTGTCGGCAAGGGCGCGGAAGGCTATTCGGGGATCGGCCACGGCATCCGCCAGACCGGCCTCGACAGCCGCCGCGCCCCGGAAGATCGCGGCTTCGGTGGCCAGCGCAGCCTCCTTGATCATTCTGGCGCCGCGCCCGGCAGCGACAGTTTCCGCGAAGAGCATCCGTAGATCCTCCAGTTCGGATTGCAGCCGGTCGCGGATAGCTTCGGGCAGAGCAGCATAGGGATTGCCATCGCCTTTCCGGGCTCCGGCATGGATCAGCGTGACCGCGACGCCCTTCTGGGCCAGCATGCCGGACATGTCGGTATGCATGGTGATGACGCCAATGCTGCCCGCCGCCCCGGTACGGGGCAGGGTGATGCGGGTCGCCTGTGAGGCCAGTGCATAGCCCGCCGACAGCGCATGCTCGGCCAGAAAGGCATGGACAGGCTTTGTACCTCGCGCGGCACGGACGCGGTCGGCCAGATCGAAGGCACCTGCGACCTCGCCGCCGAAGCTGTCGATCTCCAGCGCGATGCCGCGAATGGCATTGTCAGAAACCGCCGCGTCGATCTGGGCGGCGAGGCCCTCATAGGAGGTCAAGCCGGAGCTCTGCCCGATCCAGGCGCCGCGATGGACCAGCGTCCCGGCAATGGCGATGACCGCCACGCCGTCGATGATGGGGAAGGGCGCATCGGCATCATCGTCATGCCGCCCGACCAGATTGCCGCCGATCAGCGACGTGCGGGCGGGGCGATGCGTTGCAGCGACGTCCGGTTCGGCGTGCGCCGCCTTGTCAAAACTGATGTTCTGCCCGGTGATGCGCGGCCCCAGACCGCTGAGAAAGGCGAGCGCTTTGGCGGGGGCGATCATCAGCGGCGTGTCGAAGGCGCGCTGGGCGATCTGGGCATGATGCATCAGCGGTTCTCTTTGGATTTGGCATCGTCATCGTCGGTGTCATCATCAGGGTCGGTGACGCGATCTTCGTCATCGTCCTTGCCGTCGCTGGCATCGGCGCCACCAGCAGCCGCCTCATCCTTCGGCCCCTGTGCAGGCGAGCCGGGGCGGCGGAAATCGAGGCCCAGCGCCGCTTCGCGTTTCCGCTCGGCCGCAATCTCACGGTCGACCTGCTCGGCGTCATAGCCGCGCTCGGAAATTGCCTGACTGCGGGATTTGAGGCCCGCCTCAATCTGCAGGATCTCGGCCGAGGCGTCCCTCATCGGATCGACCCAGTCCCAGCGTGTCGGCAGCCAGCTGACCGCCTGGTATGCCCGCCGGTCGCGGTCATAGCCGGGCAGGTCGATGGCGCCGGACATCACGGCCAGATCGAGCCAGCGCTGCCAGACCGGACGGCAGAGCTGATGCACGATGACGCTGTGCTGGATCGCCGAGACCCGGCGCCGGAAATCCAGCAGCGCCACGCGCGTGTTGGAAAAGTTGCCGCGTGCGGCATCGCCGGTCAGGTAAGGGTAGGGGATGCCCAGCGCGGCGGCGATCTGCAGCAGCGTCCGGTACTGGAAGGGCTCATAGGTCGATCCGGAATCCGGCGTCGCGGGGGTCGAGACATCCTCGCCCGGGTCCAGACGGACGACCTGGCCGGGTTCGACCTCCAGATCATCTTCCGCCGGTTCCAGCGGCGTTTCCGGGGCGGGCGAGGTGATGAACATCGCGAACATCGCCGCCGTCTTCTTCCGCTCCAGTTCCGCATCGTCATAAAGATCCAGTGTGAAGAGCTTCACGATGGCAGGTGCGAAGCGCGACACGCCGCGCAGCTGCCCCGCCTCGACCGGGTCCAGCACATGCATGATGTCCGAGGCAGGCACACGCACCGTCTCACCCACCAGCCCCGGATCGGTCATATCGCCCGGATGTCCGCGGAGCAGGTGATAGGCCACGCGGTGCCCGATGCGGTCGAATTCGATGCCCTGACGGATGGTGCCGCCGCCCGACAGTTCGCGGTTCAGATCCATCGGCAGCATCTCCGAGGGCAGCATCTGCAGCTGCAGCGGCACCGACAAACCGTCTTCGGGGCGGCGCGGGCGCAGGCGCAGAAACACCTCGCCCGCCAGAAACAGTTCTCGGGCGGCGCGGCGCTGGAGCCCGTAGAAATCGGTTAGACCCTCGGCGTCGGCCTCGTCGGTCCAGCCGAGCCAGAGCTTCTGCAGCGCTTCCTTCTGCGCGGCATCGGCCATGGAGGACGATGGCTTGATTCCGTCACCGACCACATTGCTGGCGAAAGCTTCCACGGCACCGCTGGCATAGCCATTGTTGCGCGCCAGCCAGCGGGCGCGGGCCGTGATGGTCTCGCCGGCGCCCGCGATCAGCGTGTTCACATGGGCGCGGGAGGCCCGGAAACCGCGAAGGCGCCGGTGCGACTGCGCCGCGTCGAACCCGCCGATGATCGCGCCCAGCCGCGCGCGGATGCCATCAAGCGCCATGTCTCACAGCCCTTTCGTGGCGATGGTGCCCCAGCGCCGACGGCGGTTGGCACCAGTTGCGCGGGCGATGCGGGCTTCGAGATCGGCGATGGCAGCGGCCAGTTCGGCATCCGAGCCGTAGGTCAGGGTCTTGCCGTCATAGCTGACGCTGCGCAGCCCGCTGAACCGGGCCTCCTGCAGGGCCGCAAGCAGCGCCCGCATCCGGTCGATTTCCATCTCTCACCTCATGAAACGCGGTGTGTAAGTCTGCCGCTTGCGGCGCGGCGTGGTCGGTGGCGCGCCCGCCTGACGGGCAGGCGGGGCCGCCGCTGGCTCTGCGGCATCGATAGTTGCGGTCTCGGGTGCCGTGACACCGGCCTGATCCTCCAGCTGCCGCCACATGCGCTCGTCCCAGCGATCCGCGCCCATGATCCAGGCGGCGGCGCGGGCATAGACGCGGGTGTCCAGCGCCTCGTTCCGCTCGCGCAGCTTCTGCCATTCCTGCCGCGCGTAACCGCGCTTGTTGCGGACCGTGACCAGCTGTTCGGCGACCAGCTGCTTCAGCCATTCGCTGTCGGCCCAGTCCGGCACATGGATCATCCCCGGCGGATCGGGCTGGCCCGTCGCCCGCTCTTCATCGCTCAGTCGTTCCAGCCGCAGGAAACGATAGGTCTCGATCTTGAAGGTGGCGGTGGCCACCGACCAAAGCCGGGCACCGCGCCGCAGGCGTTTGCCGCCAACGGTCGCATCGACGAAGGTCGGCCCGGAGACCGGCGTCGCCCGGTTGAAGCCCTCAAGCCCTTTCACGGGCACGACCTGCTCGAACCCCTGCGCCCGCGCCCAGGCATAGACGGCCGCCGCCTCATAGCCGGTGTCGATGGCGAGTTTTGCAATAGGCATCACCGCGCCATGCGCGTGCTGCCAGGTGCGGCCAAGAATCTTCGTCAGCTCGGCCCATGCCGCCGGGCTGTCCGGACCGCCGGGAATGACGATGTGATCGACGAGCCAGCTCTGCAGCCCGCGCCCCCAGGCCCAGATATCGACCTCGATCCGGTCCTTCTGGATATCGGCCCCGGCGGTCAGGAACAGTCCACCCTCAGGGATCTGGGCACCAAACACCTCGCGGCGGTCGGCCAGCCGCTGCCATTCCGGCGCCTCGCCGCGCTCGACCCAGGTCTCGCCCAGAAGCGTGTTCCGCGCCGCGCGCAGCATCTCGTCATTACCCTGGGCGGCCAGCCATTCCCGGGCGATCTGCTCCCAGCTCTTCCAGCCGATGGGCGAATAGAGGGCGGACAAGTGATAGCCGACATGATGCGGATCGGCGCTGGTTGTGGTTGCCCGCCATTCGCCTGCTTCCAGCATCGCCGTTTTGTGATGCTCGGCGATCAGCTGATCGCAGGCGTTGCAGGCATAGGCCGCCGTTTCCGGCCGACCCTTCTCCCAGCGCAGGCGCTCGAATTCCAGCCACTGCATCGCACCGCAATGCGGGCAGGGGACAAAGAAGCGCCGCTGATCGCTGGCCTCGAACTCCTGTTCGATCCGGCTCAGCCCCCGGATCGTCGGCGTCGAGACCAGAAGCACCTTTCGGCGATGGGCGAAGGTCGTGCTGCGGGCCTCGGCCAGCGTCACCGGATCGCCCTCTTCATCGGCCGAGGGCGGATAGGCGTCGATCTCATCCAGAAACAGATAGCGCGCGGGCATCGAGCGCAGCCCGGTCGCACTGTTCGCCCCGGTCAGGACCAGAATGCCGCCGGGGAATTCCTTGGACAGCATCGAATTCCCGGCATCGCGCGACCGGGCCGGGCTGACACGCTCTCGCAGCGCCGGAGAATCCGAAATCAGCGGGTCGAGCCGTCCGCGCGAGGCGCGCTTGGCCATCTCGACCGTCGGCAGCACCGCGAGCATCGGGCCCGGGGCGTGGTGGATGACGAAGCCGATCCAGTTGTTGCCCGCTTCCGTGGCGCCGACCTGCGCGGCCTTCATGAAGCTGATCCGCTGCGCCGGATGGCCGGGCGACAGCGCATCCATGATCTCGCGCAGATAGGGCGTGCGCGCGGTCCGATAGCGCCCGGGTTCTGCTGCTGCGCGGGAGGACAGCCAGCGGTGCCTGTCGGCCCACTCCGACACCGTCAGGTCCGGATCGGGCCGGAGCCCGCGCGACCAGGCGCGCAGGATATCCTCGGCGCCCTCAAAGCTCAGGTCAGGTGCGTGATCGTCGCCCCCATCGTCATCATTCAAGAGAAACCTTGAGGTCGGCGAGGGCGGCAAGCTGGTCTCGGACATGGGTTTCCAGCACCCTCTGCAGCACCCCGGTGCCGATGCTCATCGCTTCCCCGGTGGTCTTTTCCATCTCGGCCGACAATTCCGCCGCCATGATCGCGGCGACACGGGCGGGCCAGGTCACCCAGGCATCGCGTTCCTGACGGGCGAGGCGAAACACCAGCGTCTCGGCGCGGGCCCGGTCGACCAGCACGCCCTTCTTCTTCTGGATCGCGATCTGACGCTCCTGCGCCTGATAGACCGTCAGCGCCGTCCGGGCCTTCAAATAGGAGGATGAGTCGCCTGGGCCGGTGATCGACGGGGCGGCGAGGTTGTCGGCGGGGCGGGTCGGCCTGTCCGGTGGCGTTAATGACGTCTCCTGCCGCGCGGTACCACCGTTGGACCGGTTCTGCTGATCCGGGTCTGTCGTGGCCGCGCGGCGGGCATCGGACGCGGCCGCATCAATGGATCCGTCGGCGAAGAGGACCAGCCGCCCGCTCTTGCGCGCCTTCTGGATCGCCCCGCGCGACAGCCCCGCATGGGCTGCATAGGCCCGCTCGCTCATGCCCTGCATGGCAGGCCCATCCGAGTATGATGGTGATGTACATCAGAAAGCACTGTTATTGCTCCGAATTCTCTACACTTCGCGGTCCCGCAGAGCGATGGTCCATCAACGAAACGCTGCACCGGAGATCGAAATGACCCGCAAGCCCGCCCGCACCAGTGACGCCGCGCTCGCCGCCTTCATCGCGAAGAAAGCCGAAATCGACGCGATGCTGGCCCGGTTGCAGGCCCTCAGCGACGACCATTTCGGCGCAGATCCCGAACGGCTGAACTGGGCCGACGTCGGCAGCCTCGAATATCACACGCGCCTTCTGAGGCAGATCAGTGATTTTGCCTTTGGCGAGGGCGAACACGCCGCCTGACCGGCTGGCCTGTGCCAACCGCTGAGCCCCCGCGCGATGCGGGGCCCGGCTCCGTAGAAGCCGACCGCGACCTGCGCGGCGATGCACGGAGCCAGACATGACGAAACTCACCGACACCCAGACCCTGATCCTGACCCGGGCCAGCGCCCGGCCGGGCAATCTCGCTTTGCCGCTGCCCGAGGGGCTGCATGGCGCGGCCGCGAAGATGGCCATCGGCCGGATGATCAAGCTCGGCTGGATCGAGGAGGTCGATGCCAATCTCCGGCGTAACGAACCACTCTGGCGTGAGACCGGCGACGGGCACGGCTCGACGCTGATCGCCACCGATGCCGGGCTGGACGCCATTGGCATCGACCCGGTGGTGATCAGGACCATGGCGGGACTGCGCGATGCCAAGCCCGAGGCCATCGCAGCCGCCCAGCGCCCCGACACCAAACAGGCCCAGCTGATCGCCATGCTTCAGGCGCCGGAGGGCGCGACCATTGCAGAGATCGCCGAGGCGACATCGTGGCAGCACCACAGCATCAGGGGTGCCATTTCCGGGTTACTGAAGAAGAAGCTGAGGCTGGAGGTGACCTCAGGAAAAGTCGATGGGCGCGGTCGGGTCTATCGACTTGCCGGGCATGTCGAACGAGCGATCCGATAGGATCAGTCCGTTGAATGGCGGCAAAGCGGGACGGAGCGGCCGTTCGGTGCTAAGGCTGTGTTTTCACCTTCATATGGAGCAAGGATGAAACTCAGACTTTTAATCGATACATCCGTATGGCTGGATCTCACGAAGGATCCACGCCATATGCCTTTGCTCGACGCTCTTTCCGCGCTGATAGAGGCCGGTCAGGTTGAATTGATCCTGCCGCAGATCATCCCGGAGGAATTTGCCCGAAACCGCGACCGAGTGATGGCATCGAGCCGTGCAAGCCTGTCGGGCCATTTCAAGCGGGTAAAGGATGCCGTCTCGCAGTTCGGACCCGAGGAGGGACGAGACGAGGTTCTTCGTCGCCTAAACGAGATAGATCACCGCATTTCAATTGGCGGAGAGGCGGTGAACGAAGCGGTGAGCCTGATTGAGAGACTTTTTGCCACAACTAAATTGATCCTAGCCAGCGACAACATAAAAGCCCGCGCCGCCGACCGAGCCATTGCTAAGGTTGCGCCTTTCCATAGGCAGATCAATGGCATTGGAGACGCGATTATCATTGAGACGTATATCGACGCTCTTGCACACCGGAAGGTTGACGACGTACTCGCGTTCATCACGCACAACATCCACGATTTCAGCCAGAAGGGTGCTGACACGCGTCTACCACATCCGGACCTCGCTGCTCTCTTTGGTGACGCACGCTCGCGCTATTCGACTAATCTAGGCGCGCTCCTGAACGAGCACGCGAGCGACCTGATCGAAGAAATCACATTCGAGCGTGAGTTCAGACAAGAGTTCCGGCCACTCTCTGAGCTGATTGAAGCAGAGGATAAGCTGACAACGCAGATTTGGTACGGTCGCAAGTGGGGCATCATCGACGCTGTCGAAAGCGGCAGGGAGAAGCGGGTCCCGAGGGAAGTTTGGGAGGCTGCTACAATCGAGCAGCGGCGCGGAATGATCGTCGACGAAATATGGGACGGGATGATTGCCGCCATGAAATCCGCAGAAGAACGTTATCCAGAAGAACTTGGCCCGTGGACTGATTTCGAATGGGGCATGCTCAGCGGCAAGCTGTCTGCAATTCGCTGGATGCTCGGAGATGAATGGGACATGCTGGACACCTGAAAGGCTGGGCCAGAAGCAACCGGGGCAGAAGCGGACGTCCTCTTCGGGCTCGAGGCTGCCTTTGAACTTTTTATCCTACAAGCTCATCCATCTTCCAGCAACTGATACGCCAGAGTTCGGATCGCATGCGCGGCAACCAGTGGGACCACGCCATTGCCACAGAGGCGGAGCCTGTCCACCCTGTTGGCCAGCCCATCAGCGCCTCGACGAATAGCGGGTTCAGCGTCCGGCGCTGATCGGAGGTATTGCGCCCAGCCATCGGCGTCGTGAGGACCTGGCGGCCAAGGAGGCCATTCACCGGCGTGTTCGCCAAGGTCGTCGCGCCATCCTTGTGATCCCGAGCCGTCGGCGTCATCCACATGCCCGCCGCATGGGTCAGATCGGCCGTTTTGCGCTTGCCCGCGCTCGGTTTGTTGCCGTCCGTCGCCAGCGGCGTCGGCCATTGCGCGGCTGTCGTGGCGAGGTTCATCCCGTGTTTCCCCGCCGCCTGCGATGGCGTCGGTCTGGTCTGCCGGTTCTCGTTGGCGCTGGCCCGGGGCGTCGGCCAGAGCCTCAGCATCTCGGTCCGGTTGCCGCCACTCGAGCGGGTGCCGGAGCAGGCGCGCGGGGTCGGCCAGTTCGTCGCCTTCGCGGATGGCGAGGATGAAGAGCCGCTCTCGCCTGTGGGGCGCGCCGACTTCCGCCGCCGTAAACAATCCTGCCGCAAGCCTGTAGCCCAGCGCGACCAGTCCGCTGGCGACCTCGGGGAAGCCGAGGCGGAGATGATGGGCGACGTTTTCGAGGAAAACGAAGGGCGGTTCACATTCGCCGACGATCCGGGCGACATGCGGCCAGAGGTGGCGGGGATCCTCCGCGCCCCTTCGTTTGCCCGCCACGCTGAACGGCTGGCACGGATAGCCCGCAGAGACGATATCCACCGCGCCGCGCCAAGGCTTGCCGTCGAATCTGGCAATGTCGTCCCAGACAACAGCCTGATCCAGGGCCGCGTCTTCCATCCGCGCCACGAGAGTGGCCGCGGCGTAGGTCTCCCGCTCGACATGGCCCACAGTTCGATATCCGGGCAGGGCGAGGGCGAGCCCGAGATCGATGCCACCGGCCCCGGAGCAGAGGGACAGGCCGAAGAGGCAGGTGTCATCGGCCCCGGAAACGCATCCGGGGGCAGGTAAAGCCAGGTCATTCATGGTCTCAGCGTCTTGTGGCGGTCAGATCGGCGAAGGTTTTGTCGGTGCCGTCCAGCACGGCAGCCTGACCCGTCAGGTTCTGCCAACGGGCGATGGCGACATCGACATAGGCCGGATTCAACTCGATCCCGTAGCAGACCCGGCCGGTGGTCTCGGCGGCGATCAGGGTCGTGCCCGATCCCATGAAGGGCTCGTAGATCGCCTGCCCGGGGCTGGAATTGTTCAGGATCGGGCGACGCATACATTCGACCGGCTTCTGGGTGCCGTGCACGGTTTCCGCATCCTGATCTCGGTTCGCGATCTGCCAGAGCGTTGTCTGTTTCCGGTCCCCGGCCCAGTGACCCTTGCCGCGTTTCTTTACCGCATACCAGCAAGGCTCGTGCTGCCAGTGGTAATCGCCCCGGCTCAGGACCAGCCGGTCCTTGGCCCAGATGATCTGCGAGCGGATATCAAAACCCGCCGCGATCAGGCTGTCGGCGACGGTGGTGGCGTGCAGCGCGCCATGCCAGACATAGACGACATCGCCCGGGAACAGTGCCCAGGCCTCGCGCCAGTCGGCGCGGTCGTCGTTCAGCACCTTGCCAGTGCGTTTGGTCTTGGCCGCACCCGTGGCATTGCGCCATGCCGGATCGTATTCGACCCCATAGGGCGGATCGGTGACCATCAGCAGCGGTCGGATATCGCCGAGCAGCTTTGCAACCACATCGGTCGAGGTGCTGTCGCCACAGATCAGCCGGTGATCGCCAAGCCGCCAGAGATCGCCCGGCACCGATACCGGATCGGCGGGAAGTTCCGGCACATCGTCCTCGCCCTCAGCCGCGCCATCCTCGCCGAGATCCGGATCCTGCAGCAGCGCCTCCAACTCGTCCTCGGCAAAGCCCAGCAGCGACAGGTCGAAATCATCGGCCAGCAGTCCGGCCACCTCGTCGCGCAGGAGCGCCTCGTCCCAGTCTCCGAGTTCCGTCAGCTTGTTGTCGGCGATCCGGTAGGCCCGGCGTTCGGCCTCGTCGAGATGG
>NZ_SOKV02000066.1:0-11136 GCF_004407025.1 Paracoccus sp. DMF | reverse complement strand
GGTCGAGGTGCCGAGGTCGAGCGCGAGGATGCACGGGAGCAGTCCGCCGCCGTCCTCCATCCGCACAGGAGGGTTGGTGACGGGTGTGACGGATGTGACGGATAGTTCCCTATCTGCTCCACAGGCGCGCACATGCGCGCGCGTAACGGTCTTATAGGTATGATCCGTCACATCCGTCACACACTCTGAATTCATTGGCATTTTCCTATTCTCCCGAGAAAAGGTCAGAGTTGCTGTCATCGAGGGCGATGCCCCGGAATCCCTTCGCGGCGCGGGTGTTGTGACGCTCGAATCCCCGGACGATCAGGGCTTCCGAGAAGCGCTTGACCGAGCCTGCGAACTCGCCGTTTGCATCGGCCCACGCCTTCCAGTCGGCGAACATCGCTGAAGTGCTGGCGCTGAGGTGCAACCCGACAGAGCAGCGCTCGTCGATCCAGCGACCGATGGCGTCTTCCGCCTCGAAGTAGTCCTCTGTCGCGGCCATCACGGCGGGCGGCGGGCGCAGGCCTGTCCGCTGCCATTCGATGCAGCCCTCGAGCGCCCACGCGAGGATCCCATCGCGTTCGGCCAGCAGCCTGTCCGCCAGGTGCTTGTCGCGCCGCGCGGGCGGGATGGTGACGGTGAAGGGCACCATGTGCAGGCGCCGCTTCATCGCCTCGTCCACGTTGCGGATGGAAGGCTTGTGGTTGCCGACGATCATCAGCTTGAACTGCGGGATGAACTCGAAGAAATCCTGCCGCATGAAGCGGGCCGTGATCTTGTCGCCCCCCGTCAGCGCCTTCAGCTTGCTCTCGGCCCAGCGGCTGCCCTGTTCCGTTTCGATGGACGTGACGATGCGCGCCCCGCGCAGCCCGGCCATGTCGGTCGGGTGGCGATCACCCTGCGTGGCCATGAACATGTCCATCGGCGCGACGGTGGCGTAGTCGCCGAGGATGGCGGTCAGGGTGTTGGCGAAGACGGATTTGCCGTTGGCACCGGTGCCGTAGAGAAAGAACAGCGCATGCTCGGTCGTGACTCCGGTCAGGCAATAGCCCGCCATCCGCTGCAGGTAGGATTGCAGCTCGCCGTCCCCGCCGGTGACGGTCTCCAGAAAGCCCAGCCAGACGGGACAAGTGTCGGCGACGGACGCACCGGCGATCCTGGTCATGAAGAGGCCGGGATCATGTGGCCGGGATGCGCCGCTCTGGAGGTCGACCACACCGCCCGGCGTGTTCAACAGCCAGGGATCACGGTCCCACGGTTCGGTCGTGGTCGCGTGGCGGCGGTCGGAGCGGGCGAGCCGCTCCACGGCCGAAACCGTCGCCGCAGTGGAGAGCTTGGCCTTGAGCTTTGCGGATCCGGCGCGCGCGGCCGCCTCGCGGCAGATCATCCGCGCCAGATCGAAGGCCTGCAGCGTCTCCTCGCGCCGCCAGAGCTTGCCTGACCAGGTCAGCCACTGTCCCCAGCCCGCGACGTAGCGCCAGGTCTCGGCATGCCGGATGGCGAAGGTGGCGGCGAGCGCGTCCTCGGTGAAACGCACCGGCACGGGGCCGTCGTCGTCGCCACCGGCCGGGCCGCCGCCATCGCACCCGCCATCCTCGTCGTCGAGATCGCCGTTGCGGGCGGTGTCGCGTTTCCAGAGCCGTTCTGCTTCCTCGCGCAACCGGGCCTCCGGCCAGGGAGGCGAGACGCGGGCCGCGTTGTAGGAGACGATTTCTTCCCAGGCCTGTTCGCGCGGCACATGGCCTTCGCGGGCGCGGCGGATCCAGTAACCCATCACCCGCGACAGCGCGTCGAACCGTGTTGTGCCGTCGACGCCGCCTTCGCGGACCTGACGGCCGAACAGCTCGGTGACGCTGCCGCGCTCGGTGGCGGCCATGTTGAAATCGAGTCCGTTCTCGCCTTCGAGCGGCGGCATGGCGATGATCGCCTCGAGCAGTTCGCCCAGATCGTAGTCGCAGGGATCGTGGTGCAGGATCTCCACCAGCCGACGTCGGCCCTGTTTGGCATGGATCGATCCGGCCACACGGATCGGCTGGTGGGCGGACCGGAAGGACGGATCGCCGCCGACCTTGGCAGCGATCATGTGCCGCGCCCGACAGACCGTGCCGATGTCCTCGCCTTCGGCGGGTTCGGACAGGCGCCAGTAGAGGTGCAGCTTGCGCTGGCCCTCGGCGGTGACACCGCCGGACGCCACTTCAAGCGTCGGGCATCCGAGATGCTGCACGAGGTGGTCGCGTTTCGCGCCGATGTCGCCATGGTCGAGATCGACCAGCACGACCTGCGTCTGCACGATGCTTTCCGCCTTGGCGTCGCCAGGGGCGGACACCGTGCCGGGCGCCACGAACAGTGCCATGCCGACGCTGCTGGCCCATGTCGCCTGAAGCGCCAGTTTCGCGGCGAGCGTGGCGTCCGCTTCGATGTAGGGGACATGCGGCGGACCATCGCCCGCGCCTTTCTCGGCCAGTGCACGGACCGGCACCCAGCCGTCGCAGTATCCGAAGATAACGTCGGCATAGATCGCGATCATTTCAGCGTCGGGCGCGACGTCGTCGGGCGCGATGGTGTCGGACGGGACCGTCATGCCCAGCACCGTTCCCGCCACGCACAGAAGCGGCATTCGAAGTGGTCGGGGTCGGCCGTGTGGCGGGGAAGAAGTTCACCGGCGTCGCAGGCGCGCAGGATCGTCACCGCCTTGTCGCTGGCGGACTGGGCGAGTGCGGCATCGAACGGCACGAGTTCGTGCCAGATCTCGCACGTGTCCTTGTTGATCGCCGTGAAGAGCGCGGGCGCCTCGGTCAGGCCGAGATAGGCCTGGTAGAGCGCGATCTGCGCGGCGTAGACTGGCTTGGCCCTTCCGACGCCGTGCTTCGCGATTTCCCGCCAGTTCTTGGCGTTGGCCGATTTGCACTCCCACAGCGCAGGAACCGCCATGCCGTTCGGCGCGGCGACGACCACCCCGTCGGTATGGCCCTGTACACGTCCCCCCACGACCGAAAAGCCGAACTGATCGCCATGGCGATTGCGCGTGCGCAGGTCGAAACCCGCCTTGCGCAGCCATTCGATGGCCAGATCTTCGAGGACGTGCCCGAGCGCGAAGATGCGCAGAGACTGGCCCGAGAACCCGGCGTCCGGATCCTTCGGCGTCTTCAGGTATTCGTATTGCAGCCTGCGCTGGCAGAGATCGCCGAGCCGGCTGCCGCCGAGGTAGTCGCGCGCGGGGCGTTGGGCCTGTTCCGCGACGAGGGCATTATCGATGCAGGCATTGACGGTATCCGCGAAACTCGGCGGCTTCTCCCGATGGTTGAAGTCGAAACCGGCATCCATCAGAACGGCACCTCCGGATCGGGCCGGGGTGCGCTGGCCATCATCGCTTCCTGGAAGCCGTCGACGGCGGCGGTGGTGAGGGCGAGCGCCTGCGCCTCGCTGAGATCGGCGAACCGCTTGGTCCAGCCGATCTCGGCCATCAGTTCGGCCATGTTCTTCAAGGCGGCGCGCAGCGCGGCCTGTTCACGTTCATCGGGATCGATCATGCGCAGCCCTCATGTGCCGGGGCCGCATGCGGGCATGGATGGATGTCAGCGCGGCGCGCGAAGGGGATTGTGGTCATGGGAGAGCTCCAGATGCTCTCCTCACCTACCGGCGAGGGTGACGGACTGTCGGATGGTGCGCACAGAACCTTACGGGAACACAATCTTGTGGCGAGCGAGATTCCTTCCTAATCTTGCTCACCGTAACAATTTCAGGAGCAGCGAGGCGGATGCCAGCATTTAATCCGAGGATTTTCAGCAACCCGGATCGCCTCAAGCAGATCGCGCCCGCGCGACTGAAAGCATTTCTTGAGCCTTGGAAGGACTACTTTCAGTCCCGCGAACTCGACCTCGCCGCATGGTCTACGGATGATATGCCGCTCGAAGCCATCGCGGGTGTCCTGATGAATCCGGACGCGTCGGTGCCCGAGGACATGGTCAACGCGCTCTATTACGTGCACGAAACCGCGTCCCATGAGGCGATGGACGAATTGCTCGACCGTGCCGCAGCTGCCGGAATCGAGATCGACAAGGATCACGAGGTCTCGGTAGCCGATGTCTCGGTCCAGATCTGGCTTGCGCAGCCCATGCTGCTGCAGCGCCAGCATGCCGAAACGGTGGCGTTTCAGCGTTCGAACTTCATGTATTTCGCCGGTTCCCGCCCGAAGAAAAAGGCCGCAGAGCTCCCGTCCATCTCGGACGCCATTGCGAAAACCATGCAGGACCGGATGGACAACTGGTTCGAGGTGAAGCGACGCGGCCGCAACAGCCGGATATTCGCGTTCCCGCGAGGCGAGAAGATCTGGCTGCTCGTGCGGCACGGCATGTCGATGCGCCGGGAAGGGAAGCACCAGGACGACGGTGAAAGCGGAATTGCGTTCTATCGGCCCCAACAACATGACGTGCTGATCTACGACAGTATGACCGACGAGATCGGCGTGAACGCCGGAACTAAGGGCGAGCGCGAACTCTATCTCAAGACGTTCGGTGAGGCGCTGTTCGGCAGCGAGGATTATTTCGATCGCTCCGAGAGATACACACTCGATCCGCTGCGCGAACTGGGGCCGGATGCAATGGCGCATGGGGATATCGAGGGAATTGCCGGCGTGCGCTTCGTGGAGTTCGGCCGTCGATGGCCCGGTAAATTTTCGGAGATGGAAATTCGTAAGTCGGAGGACTTGTTCAAGGCCTATGCCGAAAACTGGGAGAAGCGGCTCACTGGCGGCGCGTTCACGCACGCGACCTTCAAGTTTGCATTCGAAGGCAGCAAGCGGGAGCGGTGCGTGACGATAAGGCCCGCGAACATTGCGCGCTATGAACGCGAGTCTGACGAAGAGGTCATCGAAGCCTGGCTGAAGGCTCGCGGGTTCTGGGCGATTCCGGCAGGGGCGGATGACGATGCGGATTTCGAAGTTCTGGAAGACGCTTGATGCGCTGATCGATGCAGCGACAGACCGGCGCGAATGGGCGAGCCTGTTGGGCGATGAATTCGGCTGCGTGGTGGTCGACGAACCCGACTGCCTTCTGCCACTGGTGCGATCGACTGGAACGCCAGCGACGAGCATCGCCTGCCCATCACCAGGCGGTGAGGGGTGCCCCCGCCGAGTCGTGCACCACGACGACGGCACCATCCGCGCTGTCTGTGGTGACACCCCCAAGGCCTGCGCCGATCTCGACCTGAACAAGAACGACATCATGATCTACGGCCTCGACCGTGTCGGGTTGGCGCGCAGCATCGCCGCAGCATTAGACCTGTCCGACCGTCCTGCAAGTTTCGACCGTCGACTGGTCTTCAGGATCGGCTCACATGATGTGTTTGCAGGCCGGGGTTTTCCTGTTTTCCTGATGGTGCCGGGGCCGCTTGCACGCGAGGACGTGGCGCAATTTGACGAAGTGATTGCCCACCCGGGACCCAAACTGCTGCTGGCCCCGACCTCGTCATCAATCCCGCCGCAACTTGCCGCCGCTCTGGATCGCGAAGGCGTCGTACGCATGGCGCTTGAGGATCTGGTCCACGTTGATGACCGCGGGCAATTGCAGCCTTGCCAGCCATCGACCGTTGTGTTCGCCGATCTCCGCGCTCAGATCGTGAGCGGGACTGATAACGCAGTTTCCAACCTGGCGTGGGCGCTGCCGAGCAACGCGCGATGGGAGGAAATCGGGATCCGCTTCGTCGCCGATGAAGTCGTTAACGTGAGTTTCCGGGGCGAGACCCGGAGGTTCGAGCCCGATGGGCTCGGGCTGAAGAGCGCCAAGAATGGCAAGCCGAAAGCGGCGTGGACCTATCTGAAGGCGTTCGCGATGCAGGGCGGTCGGCTCCCCGTCCATCATGCGAAGAGCACCGACACCTCGAAGCACCAGAAACAGAAGCAGGCGCTTTCCAAAGTGCTGCGAGCCGCCTTCGGGATTGCAGAAGAGCCGCTGCCCACGGTCGGGGATGAGTATGTCGCCCGTTTCGTGGCGAACGCCAACGACCTCCAGCAAGGCAAGCTGGGCCAGTCCCCGCGAAAATTCGCTGGCTGACGTCAAGAATTTCTTCGAAAAAGTTCGCCTCTCAAGCCGCTGAAATCCAACCGGGTTTCAGCGGCTTCTCTTTGTGCTGAGCCGCCAAGGCCGCCGCTCCAACGAATTTTCGCCGGTCCCGGTCACTCGGGCCGCGTGCCCGTCCACCTGGACGAAGGCGAAACTTCATGGAGCGTTTCCACCCCATTTGCGACGCGCGCTCGCGCGTCTCCCGCAACATCACCATTCGCGCCGAACGGCTGGCCCGCTCGGGCTCCGTCCCCGGAATGGATGCCGAGGACATCAAGCAGGATCTGCGGCTGCATCTCTATCGCCGGGACGAGAAGTTCGACCCGGCCCGCGGTCAGTATGACACCTTCGCCGACCGCGTGCTGGCGAACCGCATCGCCACGCTGGCCGCGCCGACCGAACGGCTGCGGGCCGAACGGGCCTGGATCGACTTCGACAGCCCCGCCGAGGGGCGCGGCGATGACGAGATGCTGCCGCTCGCGGAAACGCTGCCCGACAGCGCGATGCCGCATGCCGCCGTCACACGCGCAACGGACGAGGCGTTCGGGCTGGTCCGGGACGTCCAGCGGCTCCTTGCTGGCCTGACCCCGACCTGCCGCGCCCTCGCGCTGGCCCTGATCGACATGTCGCCGACGGAAGCGGCCGAAGCCCTCGGGATCCATCGCAGCACAGTCTACGCCCGGCTTGCCACGATCCGGAAGGCCGCCGAGGCGCTTGATCTCGCGGCATATCTCGGCACCGCCCCGACAGTCTCGGAGGCTCGCCGGTAGGTGACAACAGGACCGGCGATGACCCGGTTCGCCAGTTTCATGCCGGGCCCTCGGAGGAATGCAACACCCCCACGCGGGGAAACACTCCGACCGCAAGCTCCAGGGCGGCGTCAGGCCCGGCAGCAGTCTTCCCGACGATCCCTGGACAGCAACCGACGACAACACGGAGCGTCACCATGTTCAAGACTACCCCTCTGAAGCGCCTGCGCGAACTGCGCTGGCTGGAAATGCTTCCCGACAACATCGACATCCCGGCGGTTTTCGACAGGCCGGAACAGGTCGTGCCGATCGAACGCGCCACGGTGGACGAGATCGAATTCGCCTTGGTCGCCCTGGCACGGCAGCAATCCGATCTCTACCGCCTGACCGGCGCTCTGGGTGACGTTCTGAAGATGGCGCGCCGCCAGGGCGCCTGTGGCGCGGACATCGCCATCTCGGCGGCTGCGCGCGATCTGGAGGGCGGCAAGTGAGCGCCCCCTTCGGCGCCGGGCCGCTCCGGATCATCACCGCCGACGAACGCCTGCGCGAAGCGCGCGGCATCAAGGGGGTGCTCACGGGCACCTCCGGCATCGGCAAGACCACGCAGCTGCTGACCCTCGATCCGCAGCGAACGCTTTTCCTGAACCTCGAGGCGGGCGAGTTGGCCGTTCAGGGCTGGCCCGGCGACGAGATCCGCATCCGCGACTGGGGAGGTCGCCCGCGATCTGGCCGCCTGGATCGGCGGCGCCAACCCGGCCATGCGGGACGACCAGTCCTATGGGCCAGGGCACTTCGCGCGGGTCTGCGCGGCCTTCGGTCCCGCCAGCCAACTCGACAAGTACGACACGGTCTTCGTCGACAGCATCTCCGTCGCCTCTCGCATTTGCCTTCAGTGGTGCAAGGGCCAATCCCAGGCCCAGTCCGACCGCACCGGCAAGCCGGATCTCCGCGCGACCTATGGGTTGCTAGGCCAGGAGATGATCGGCTGGCTCACGCATCTGCAGCACACGCCCGCCAAGAACATTTGGCTGGTCGGTCTTCTCGACCGCAAGCTCGACGACTTCGGCAAGCCCTTCTTCTCGATGCAGATCGAGGGCTCGAAGACCGGACTCGAACTGCCCGGCATCGTCGACGAAGTCGTGACCCTGACCGAACTGCGCCCCGAGAAGGGTGACCCGTTCAGGGCGTTCATCTGCACCACGATCAACGATTTCGGGCTGCCTGCAAAGGACCGCAGCGGCCGGTTGTCGATGATCGAGCCCGCTCATCTCGGGCGGCTCATGGCGAAGATCCGTGGTCCGCGCCCAGAGGGCGCTGCCCGCCTGAACTTCGATCTGCCCGCGGACGCCACCGCACCCAATCCCCCGACGACGAAAGGAGCATGACAATGGCGAGCGACATGGATTTCAACGGCGCGGACACGCAGGACGCCGCCTTCGACCTCATTCCGGCCAACACGCTGGTCAAGGTCTGCTTGACCGTCCGGCCCGGCGGCGCGGGGCCCGAAGGCTGGCTCACCCAGAGCAAGACCAGCCCGGCCCTCTATCTCAACACCGAGGCGGTGGTGATGGAGGGGCCGTTCGCGCGGCGTCGCATCTACACCCGCATCGGCTTTCGCGGAAAGGCTGCGGGCGGTCCCGGCGACGACACCTACGGCAACCGCGGGCGCGCCATGATCCGCGGTATCCTCGAATCCGCCCGCGGTGTGCGTGCCGATGACCAGTCGAACGCCGCCCGCGCCGCGCGGATGATCCGCAGCCTCGGCGAGTTGAACGGGCTCGAGTTCGTGGCCCGCATCGGCATCGAGCGCGACAAGGACAAGCCCGAGGACAGCGGCCGCAACGTCATCAAGGCGGCCATCGGCGCCGACCATGCCGAATATGCGCGTCTGCTGGGCAGCGTGCCGCAGCCGCCGCAGCAGGGTCAGTACACCGCGACGGGCACCCAGCTGTCGAACACCGGCATGGGCCAGTCCGGCGCGCCGTCCTCCGGTTCCGCACCCTTCTGGGCACGCTGAGGGGGGACGGTCATGATTCCACGCGACTACCAGAGGGCGGCAGTCGATGCCGCCCGCGACCGCACCGCCACCCACGGCAATACCATGCTGGTCCTGCCCACCGGGGCGGGCAAGACCGCCATCGCCGGTTTCTACATCGGTGAGGAACTGGAACACCGGCGACACGACCGCGTCCTGGTGCTGCAGCACACCGACGAGTTGATCGACCAGAACCGGACCTCCATCGGGGCCGTGACCGGAATGACCACCTCGGTGGTCAAGGCCGAGCAGGACGATTGGGGCGGTCGCATCGTCTTCGGCAGCGTTCAGACGCTCGCCCGCGCCAACCGGCGCGAACGCATGGCGCCGGTCTCGCATCTCGTCATCGACGAATGTCACCGTTCGGCCGCGCAAAGCTATCAGTCCGTCATTGATGCGGCACGGGAACTCAACCCCGAGATCAGGCTGCTCGGACTTTCGGCCACGCCCGGTCGCGGCGATGGGCGCAGCCTGCGCCGCACTTTCAGCAATGTCGGCTATCATCTGAAGATAGGCAAGCTGATCGGGCGCGGTCTCCTGGTGCCGCCGCGCACCTATACAATCGATCTCGGCGTCGAGGACGAACTGGCCGGGCTGGAGGCCACTGCGGGCGATTACGACATGCGCGCCGCCGACAAGGTGCTGAACCGCTCGGTACTGAACGAGGCGGTCGTAGAGCACTGGCAGGCAAAGGCGGCGGACCGGCGCAGCATTTTCTTCTGCGCGACGGTCGACCATGCCGATGCGGTGGCAGAAGCCTTCCGCGCCGCGGGCGTCACGGCCGAGACGATCTCGGGCGACATGCCCTCGCGGGTGCGCGCCGAGCTCATCGCCCGGTTCGACAGGGGCGAGGTGCAGGTGCTGACGAACTGCATGGTCCTGACCGAAGGCTTCGACAGCCAGCCGGTTGGCTGCATCGGCATCCTGCGCCCGATGCTGCACAAGGGCACCTTCATCCAGGCGGTGGGGCGCGGTCTGCGCCGTGTCGATCCCGCGCGTTTCCCCGGTATCGTGAAGACCGACTGCATCGTGCTCGATTTCGCGGGCGCCGCGCTCCGGCACGGGTCGCTCGAACAGGAGATCGACCTCGACGAAGACGATCCCGAGGCCGGCCAGGCGCCGTGGAAACTCTGCCCGACCTGCGAGGCGGAACTGCCGCTCGGCGCCTCGGTCTGCGATTTCTGCGGGCATGTCTTCACGCGCGAGCGTGGCGAGGCCCGGCTGCTCACCGCCTTCGACATGATGGAGATCGACCTGCTGGAACGGTCGCCGTTCGCCTGGTGCGACCTGCATGGCGACGGCCAGGCGATGATGGCGAGTGGGTTCAATGGCTGGGCCGGCGTGTTCCACGACGGCACGCTCTGGCATGCCCTCGGACAACCGAAAGGCAGGGCGATCCGGCCGCTCGCCATCGGCACCCGGGTGCAGGCGCTCGCCGCCGCCGACGATTTCCTGCGCGCCACCGAGACCGGCACCGCCTCGATCAAGAGCCGCCGCTGGCTGAACGACCCCGCCACGATGAAACAGATGGCGCTGCTGCAGCGCGCGGGGCACGAGGCCAACGGGCTGGATTTCAGCCTGTCGAAATATGCAGCCAACTGCCACCTGAACTTCCGCTGGAACCGTGGGGCGATCACCGCCGCCGTTCTTGGCCGGGCGGAGCGGTCGGCCGCATGAAACGCCCCAATCCGCTGCCGCCCTTCCTGATGACGCCCGCCGAGCGCCGCGCCGAGCTGTGCGGCCTGCTGGCGCTCGGGCTGGTTCGGTTGCGGATGCGGGAGATGAGCGAAGTATCTGACGATACCGGAGAAAGTTGCCTACACTTGTCCAGCGACCAATGCCCTCATGCAACTCCAACGCACCGGAGAAATGCATGAACAACCCCGATCCCATCCCCGCGCGCCTCGCCGCGCTCAAGACCACCCCGACGCCCGACCTGAAGAAGCGATGGCGCGACCTGTTCGATAGCGAGCCGCCGCCGTTCAATCGCCGCTACCTTGAATCCCGTCTGGCCTACCGCATTCAGGAACTCGCCTATGGCGGGTTGAAGCCCGAGACGGTGCGTCGGCTGGAACGGCTGGGCGAGGAACTGGACGGCGGCGACCGGACGAGGCGCAGCATCCGCCTCGACCGCGACCGTCCCATCACCGGCACCCGGTTGCTGCGAGAATGGCAGGGCGTCGAACAGATTGTCACCGTCACTGCCGACGGGTTCGAATGGCAGGGCCGCCCTTACAAGTCGCTGTCCGCCATCGCCCGGGCGATCACCGGCACGCGGTGGAACGGCTGGGTCTTCTTCGGGCTCAAGAAC
>NZ_SOKV02000065.1:0-13553 GCF_004407025.1 Paracoccus sp. DMF | reverse complement strand
GAACAAGGGTATAATCAATGGGTCCTGACCCTAGCCCTCATGCCCCATGACCAGCGCGCCGGCGCTGGCGGAACGCTCGCCCGAGCCCTCGTCCACCGTCACCACCACGGACAGCCCGGGCTCCAGGTATTCCGACATCTCCTGCCCCGGGTCGATCGCGATCCGCACCGGCAGGCGCTGCGCCACCTTGGTGAAGTTGCCGGTGGCATTGGAACCCGAGAGCAGGCTGAATTCCGAGGCGGTGGCGGGCGAGAAGGCCTCAATGCGGCCGGTGAAGCTGCGGTGCTGCATGGCGTCCACGGTGAAGGTGGCGCGGTCGCCGATGCGGACGCCGTGCAGCTGGGTTTCCTTGAAGTTCGCGATCACCCAGACCTCGGGGCCGACATGGCTGACCAGCGCGGTGCCGGCGGTGACATATTGCCCCTGCCGCACGCCGAGCTGGCCCAGCCGGCCGTCCGAGGGGGCGCGGATCACGGTATTGTCGAGATCGATCTGCGCCAGCTCCACCGCCGCCCTGGCCGAGGCGATCTCGGCGCGCTTCGCGGCAAGGCCGACCTCGGCGCCGTTGACGGTCTCGCGCGCGACGGCGATGGCGCTTTGCGCTTGCGTCACGCCGGCCTCGGCCTGGCGCAGCGCCAGTTCGGACTGGTCGGCCGAGCTTTGCGCGGTGACGCCGCGCGATTGCAGGGCGCTCGCCCGGTCCCAAGTCGATTTCGCGGTGTCGCGGGCGGCCTCGGCGGCGGAAAGCGCGGCCTCGGCCGATTGCAGGCTGGCCTGGGCGGAATGCACCGATTGCTGCTGGATCTTCAGCGCGGCCTCGGCGCCTTCCAGCGCGGCCTGGGCCTGCGCGCGCTTCTGGCGGTATTGCCGGTCGTCGATGCGGGCGACGACCTGGCCCTGGCGCACGGTCTGGAAGTCCTGCACCTCGACCGCGGCGACATAGCCCGAGAGCTGCGGCGCGACGGTGGTGATCTTGCCGCGGATATAGGCGTTCTCGGTCTGCGGATGCGCGGAATGGAACGGCGGCAGATGCCAGGCGTAGAGCACGATCAGCAGGCCGGCGAGGCCGGCGACAAGGGCGATCAGCGTGGGGATCAGGTGGTTCTTGGTCATTTCGCGGGCTCGGGGTTGGCAGGCTGGCGGCGCGCGGCCAGCCAGTCGCGGAAGATGTGGAGCAGCAATGCGCAAAGCGCCGTCGCCGCCACCAGGAAGGTCAGGAGATAGGCGTCGTTATAGGCCATGACATAGGCCTGATTGCTGGCGTCCTGGGCGATCAGCGCCACCGCCTGCGCCTTGCGTAGGGCCGCGTCGGGGATCTGCGAGGCCAGCGCCGCCATGTTCTGGGCGATGGCGGCGGTGGTCTGGGGATCGGCGGCCGTCAGCTCTTCGCGCAGGACCTGCAGGTGCAGGGCCTGGCGGTGGTTGATGAAGGTCGAGAACAGGCCCGAGCCCATGGCCCCGCCCAGCGACTGGGTCGAGATGAAGACCACGACGAAGGACAGCAGGTAGTTCGGCCCCTTGGCCAGCGCCGCGACCAGCCCCTGCATCATCGCCGGCGCCAGGTAGAAGGTGCCGGAAAAGGCGATCAGCGCCTGGCTCAGCATCATCTGCGCCGGTCTTGTGTCGATGGTCGAATGGCTGTCCATGAAGGCGCCGGTGCAGAACAGCACCAGCGCGACCAGGTGCAGCACCGGCACGCGCTCGGGCTTGATCACCGGGATCAGCGCGAGGCCACCCAGCACGGTGGCGGCGGTGATGATGGCGAACAGCGGCACCAGCTGGCCCTGGGTCACGCCGAGGATCTGGAACATGCGCGGCGCGCCCGAGCTTTGTTCCGACAGCACCAGGCGAAACACCAGCAGGGCGATGGTCAGGTGCACCATGGCCGGGCTGGTGAGCCAGCGGATGTCCAGAAGCGGCGTCTTGCGGTGCAGCTCGATCACCACCACGCCGGTCAGGGTGACGGCGGCCAGGGCCAGCACCCAGCCGATCCAGGGCGTGTCGGTCCACCAGAAGGTCGCTCCCATGGTGAAGGCGGCGGTCAGGCTGCCGAAGCCGATGGCGATCAGCACCCAGCTGACCAGGTCCATGGCCGCGATCACCTTGACGCGCGGCAGCGAGGCCAGCGGCAGGGCATAGACCAGCGCCAGCGACACCGCCGCCAGCCCCAGTGACATCAGGTGCAGCGGGCCCCAGCCCAGGTCCCCCATCAGGCTGGGCGAGATCACGCGCGCGAGCGACGGCCCGGCCGAGAGCATGGCCATGACCATGGGCAGGCCAAGGCGCATCTTCCAGGCCGGGGGCAGCGGTTCCAGCATGTACATGAAGCCGAGCGTGGACAGCGGCGCGGCGGCGGCGCCGGCGAAGAACTGCACCACGATGGCCGAGCGCAGGTCCGAGATCGCCAGCGCCGCCAGCGAGACCAGCAGGTAGAGCAGGATGGCGATCTCGGCAAAGCGGCGCAGGCCGAATTGCGTGCGGATCTTGATCAGCATCAGGGGCAGCGAGGCGCGCGGGATCAGGAAGGCCGCCATGAGCCAGCCGGCTTGGGTCTGGGTGGCGCCAAGGTCGCCGGCGATCTGCGGGAGATTGCTGCTGACGAAGCCCTGCGCCAGACCTTGCGTCATGCCGATGGTCAGCGAGGCGCCGATATAGGCCAGCGTCATGGCCGGGGATTTCGGCACGAAGGGCGGCGGGGCGGCCGGGGTGGCGGCGTCGCTCATGGCTGGCGCAGCTTTTCGGCGTTCTCGGCCATGCGGGCCAGCGTGCGGCGGGTGGCGGCGAGGTCGTCCTCGGGGATGCCCTCGGACAGCGCGGCATCGACCTCGGCGCGAAAGCCCAGTAGGGGCTCGATGCGGGCGGCTTCGGTCAGGTGCACGGCATGCTTGCGCGCGTCGCCCGGCAGCGCCCGGCGCTCGGCCAGGCCCTGCTGTTCCAGCGCGTCCAAGAGCCGCTTCAGCGTCGGCGTCTCGATGCCCAGCGTGGTGGCAAGCTGAGCCTGGCTCGCGCCCTCGTCGCGGCCGATGGCGGTCAGCAGGCGGGCGCGGGCGAAGGTCAGGCCGTAACGCTCGACCCGCATCTCGAAGGCGGCGCGGATGCTGCGGGTCAGCGCGGTGAGCGTGTCGAAGATCATGGTTTCGCGATCGGGCATGGGTTATTTCCGTCGGCGACAGATGAGTCGCCTTCATTAGTTAGCTAACTAATGAAGGTCGCTGCCAAGATCAAGGCCCCGCCTGCGGGTTTCGCGGGCGGGGCCTTTGGGCCGAACGGGCGCGGGGCGCGTCAGTAGTCGCGTTCGTAGAACAGGCCGATGGCGCTTTCGCCCTCGCTGTCCACCGAGCCGCGCGCGGTCAGCGCCTTGTTGATGTCGAGGTTCAGGTTCAACTGCGTCTTGCCGTCGCCGCCGACCTGCACGTCGGTATAGAGGTTTTCCGACAGATATTTTCCGGCGCGGACCGAGACATTGCCCTGGTCGTCGGTGGCAAGGTCCAGATCGTCGAGCCCGGTCGAGGCGCGCAGCCGGCCGATGATGCCCTCGCCGCCCTTGCCGGCGAGCGTCGCCACGGCGCTGGCAAGCTGCGCCGCCTGCAAGGCGCTGATATTGTCGAGGCCGCGCCCGAACAGCAGCTGCGACAGCACCTCTTCCTGCGGCATTTCGGGCGAGGATTCGAAGGTGATCTCGGGGTCGTAGGCCTCGCCGTCGATGATGATGCGGGTGGTGATGTCGTCCTGGTGCGTCTCGGCCACCAGCCGGATCACCGGGACCAGGCTGCCCTGCAATTCGATGATGCCCTCGGTCATGTCGAAACGCTTGCCGAGCAGGTCGACGCGACCGCGGATCAGTTCCAGCTTGCCGATCGGGATCGGCTGGCGCGCGTTGCCGGTCAGGCGGATCTCGCCGCCCAGTTCGGCATCG
Organism: Paracoccus sp. DMF; assembly: GCF_004407025.1. Classification (NCBI taxonomy): domain Bacteria; kingdom Pseudomonadati; phylum Pseudomonadota; class Alphaproteobacteria; order Rhodobacterales; family Paracoccaceae; genus Paracoccus; species Paracoccus sp. DMF. The sequence goes on along the minus strand of NZ_SOKV02000065.1, from coordinate 9,637 downwards.
ACGCCGCGGCCGCGCAGGAAGACCTGGTCGGGGGCCGAGATCAGCAGGTCGAAGCGCGCCGGATTGGCCGGCGGGATCGCCGGCGGCGAGGTCATGCCGGCGGCGATCGCGTCGGGGCTGGGGAATTCCAGCAGCCCGGCCTTGGCCCGGGTCTGGCGCTGCGGCGGCCGTTCCGAGCGGTGGATGATGTCGGGAATCGCCCGCGCGCCGCCGAGGCCCGTCGAGGGGATGCGCAGTTCCGTATGGCCGACGTCGATGCGGCCCGAGACCAGCGGCCCCTGCCCCACCGTGCCGGCGACATTGATCGCGCCGTTGACCCGGGTTTCATAGAGATTCGGGTCGCGCAGCACGACATTCGCCAGCCGCACGTCCAGGTTCATCTGCCGGCTGCCGGTCAGGTTGACCGGGCCGCTGACGGTGATGGTGCCGCCGGCCTCGACCGCGCCGCGCACGTCCACGTCGATGCGGCCAGCGTTGAAATCGGCATTGGCGTTCAGGCTGCCCACGGCCAAGCCGAAGCGCGGCTCGGCCAGCCGGCCGCCCGTCAGCGCCACCCGGCCGGAAAGCGATTCCAGCGCCGGCTTGCCGTTCAGCCGCAGATCGAAGCTCAGCGGCCCTTCGACCGAGCGGGTGCGCAGGAACGGGTTGGCGGCAGCGGCGTTGCTGGTGCCCTCGATGCGGATATCGGCGGTCGCCAGGCTGGTCGCGGCGGTGCCGGTGACGCGGGCCTGGGTGTCGCCCGGGCCGGTCGCGGTCAGGTTCACGTCATAGGTCGGACCGGCGTTGCGGATGGTGCCCTTGACCGTCGCCGGCCCCGGGAAGCCCTGCACCAGCAGGCCCAGGTCGGCCAGCCGGGCGTCGAGGTTCAGCCCCTCGGACGGGCTGCCGTCGCCGGTGACGGAGAGCTGCGGGTTCTGCGCCCGCAGCCGGCTGACGGTCAGGCTGCCGTCGGCGCGCTGGGTCGCGGCAAGCTCGATCCGGGTCTGGCCGGCCAGCACGGCATCGGCCTGGGCATTGCCGACGGCAAGGTTGCTGGCATTGCCGGTGGCGGTGATGGCGCGGGTGCCGTCCGGCTGGTCCTGCACCCGGCCCTGGGCCTGCACCGCGCCGCGGAAGCCGCGGCCGAGAAAGCGCAGGTCGTCGGCGCGCAGGTTGGCGGTCAGGTCGGTGGCGCCCTTGCCGAGCGTGCCGGCGGCGTCCACGTTCAGGCGCGGGTTCTGCACCGTCGCGGTGTCGATGGTGAAGACGCCGCCGCGCTCGGTCCCCTGCACGGCAAGCCGGGTCTGGCCGGCCAGCGCGCCGTCCACCTGGGCCTGGCCAAAGGACAGGTCGGTGCCGGTGCCGGTCACGTCCAGCCGGCGCGCGCCGTCGCCCGCGTCCTTGAAGCTGCCCTGCGCCTGCAGCGACCCGCGCCAGCCGCGGCCGAAGCTGGCCAGCGACTTGATGCTGACCGCGCCGGTCATGTCGGTCGCCTGGCCGATGGTGCCCTGCGCCGTGGCCTGCATCTGCTGGTTCTGCAGGTTGAAGCTGTCGATGGTGAATTCGCCGCCCTGCTCGCGCGCGGAGAGTTTCAGGTCGGTGACGCCGGTCAGCGCGCCGTCCACGTCCTGCTGGCCGAAGCGCAGGTCGGTGCCGCGCCCGGTCAGCTCCAGCCTGCGGGCATTGCCCTGCCTGGACGCGGTGCCTTGCAGCACCACCCCGCCCGAGAAGCCGCGGCCCAGCACCGAAAGGTCGGGCATGGCGACGGAAAGCTCGCCGTCCAGCGCCTGCATCGAAAAGCTGCCCTTGCCCTGGGCGTCGAGCTGCGGGTTCTGCAGGCTGAATTGTTGCAACTGATAGGCGCCGGCGCTTTCCAAGAGCTCGATCACCAGGTCGGTCTCGCCCTTGAAGGCGCCGTCGATCTCGGGCCGGCCCAGGGTCAGGTCCTGCGCCTTGCCCTCCAGCGCCAGCTTGCGGCCGCCCTGCGGGCCGGTCAGATGCGCCTGGGTCCGCACCGCGCCCGCATATTGCGGGTCGGCCACCGACAGGTCGGGCATCGAGATCGTCGCCGTCACGTCGCTGGCATTGCTGTTCAGGTAACCCTGCGCCTCGGCCGTCAGGTTCTGGGCGTTGACGGTCAGCTTGCGCAGCTGGATGCCGGTGCCGTCGCGCCTGGCCGACAGGTCGATGGTCGATTCGCCGGCCAGCATGCGGTCGGCCTGCTCTTGCCCGATGCGGATGTCCTGGCCCTTGACCTGGGTGTCCAGGTCGAAGGCCTTGCCCAGCAGGACATAGCGGCCCCTGATCGCCGCCTCGGCCCGTCCGCCCAAGGCCCGCCCGGCCAGGCGCGAGAAATGCGACAGGTCGTCATGCGTGGCGGTGATGTCGCCGGCGATGGCAAGGCCGCTTTTCAGGCCCGAGACCTCGGCCTCGCCCTTGAAGCCATAGCCCTTGCCGTTGATGTTCATGCCCCAGAATTTCAGCGCATTGCCGGGGGTGAAGGCGAAGTTCAGGCCGCCGTTCAGCGTGTCGCCCAGCGCCTCGGCCAGGCCGGGGTCGGTGGGTTTCACCGCGTCCATGCCGAAGGCGACCCAGCCGCGCACCTCGGACAGCGCCTGGGCCTCGGTCAGCACCACCCGGCCGCGACCGTCGAGCCGCAGCTCGGTGAGCGTCAGGTCGGGCCGGGTCATGTCGCCGACGCGGCCCTTCAAGACCCAGCCCGCGCCCTGCGCCGCGTCATAGTCCAGCCGCAGGTTGCCCGAGGTCACGGTCATCGGCGTGTCGCCGAAGGGCACCGCGACCGGCAGCTGCGTGGCGCCGGCGTCCTGGCCCAGAAGCAGCGTTAGATGCGCGCTTTCCGGCGCGCCCTGGGCGGTGGTCGCGACCGAGCCCGCCAGGTCCAGCGCCCCGGTGGTGACCTTGAGCTCCGGCACCAGAAGCCGGCCATCGGCGCCGCGCCAGCCCTCGGCGCGGATCTGCGAGGTGCCCGCGAAGAACTGCTGGTTCTGGGGCGCGGTCAGCGAGGCGATGTCGCCGTCGAGCTGCGCCAGGAAGGCCGTGCCCGCGGCGCCGTCGCGCTGTTCGGAACGCACCGCGACGGTGCCCTGCACCCGCGGCGCGCCGTCGGTCATCAGCGCGATCTTCGCGGTATAGTCCGACAGCGGCCCGGTGCCCGAGATCTGCGCCTGCACGGCCGGGCGGCCGTTCATCTTGACGATATTGGTGAACAGGCCGTTCCTGTCCTCGTCCAGCCGCAGGTCCAGCGCCAGCACCCGGGTCTCGTTGGAAAAGCCCGCGTCCAGCAGGAACTGGCCGCGCGGGCCGTCGACGCGGTCGATGGTCAGCTTGGTCTGGCCCTCGCCGTTCTCCAGGTTCATGGCGCCGTCGATGGCGATCACCGCCTCTTGCCCGATGATCGGCTGGCCCAGCTCGACCCGGCCGACCTGGATCTTGTCGATGTTCACGCTGACCGGCAGCTGCGGCAGCGAGAATTCCCGCGCCTCGGCCTTGGGCGCGCTTTCGCCGGTGCCGGGCAGGCGGGGCAGGATGATGCGTTCGGCCGACAGCTCGTCGATCTGGATGCGGCGCGACAGCAGCGCCGAGCGGCTCCAGCTCATGGCGCCGTTTTCCAGGGTGATCCAGACGCCGTCGTCGTCGGCGATGGTCATGCGGTCGAAGGTCGCGCGGGACGACAGCGCGCCGCGGAAACCGTCGATCTGCACGTCGCGGCCGGCGCCGGACAGCTTTTCCTGCAGGAAGCGGGTGATGAAGCCCTTGTCGTCCTCGACCTGCTGCGAGATCTCGGCGGCGCTGTCCTGCGCCATGGCGGCCAAAGGCGCGGCCAAGACGAGGCAAAGGGCGAAGAGGAAACGGTAAGCCAGATCGCGCATCAGAATGCCTGCCCCAGACCGATATAGACCTGCACCCCGCCGTCGTCGCCATCGCCGCCGCCGACCGGCGTGGCGAGGTCGAAGCGCAGCGGGCCGATCGGGGTCTTGTAGCGGATGCCCGCACCGGCGCCGGCCTGCCAGCCGCTGGCACCGGACCAGGTGCTGTCCTCCCACACCCGGCCGGCGTCGGCAAAGATCGCCAGGCCGATCTTCTCGCGGACCTGGATGCGGGTCTCGGCGGTCAGGGTGACGATGGACATGCCGCCGGTCTTGACCGGGCCGTCCGGGCCCTGGATCACCTCGACGCCCAGCGATTCATAGGAATGGCCGCGCACGGTGCCGCCGCCGCCCGACCAGAACAGATAGTCGCGCGGGGTTTCCTCGATGTCGGGGCCGGCGACGGTGCCGAGCCGGGCACGGCCGGCCAGGGTGAAGCGGTCGTCCTGGCCGAAACTGTAATAGGCCCGGCCCTCGGCGGTGATCTGCGCCCCCGAGCCGGTCTCGTCCTGCAAGCCCACGAAGGGGGTCACGCCGCCCGACAGCCAGTAGCCGCGCTTGGCGTCGTTCTGGTCGTCGCGCTTGTCCCAGGTGACCGAGGCCGGCAGCGCGAACAGCCGGAAGTCGGTCTGGCCCGAATCGTCGTCGACCCGCAGCGCGCGATATTGCAGCGCCACGTCGGCGGTCAGCTCGTCGCTGGGCAGCCAGGTGAAGCCCAGGCCGAAGGTGCCGGACTTGAGGTCGTAATCCTCTTCCTGCTGGCTGACGACCTGGGCCAGCACATAGCCGGTGGTGTCGGCGGTGATCGTCGCCGGCCGGTCGATGCGCACGCCCAGATTATAGTCGCGCCCGGTGTCGCCGCCGATGTCGGAAACGCCGGCATCGACGCGCAGCCGCTCGCCGCCGCGGAACAGGTTGCGGTTGATCCAATAGGCGGTCAGCGCCAGCCCGTCGGTGTTGGAATATTCAAAGCCGGCGCCCAGCCGGCGCAGCTTCTGTTCGACCACCAGCAGGTCCACGTCCAGCGTATTGCCGGGGCCGATATAATCCGCCTCGGTCAGGGTGATGGCCGAGAACACGCCCGAGCGGCGCAGGCGCTTCCTGACATCCTCGAGCTTCTCGGGGTCGAATTTCTCGCCCTCGGGGAAGCCGGCGATCTTGCGCAGCCGGCGCGGGTCCATGCGCTTTTCGCCGCGGATGGTCAGTTTGCCGAAACGCAGCTCGGGGCCGGGCGCCAGCAGGATGCGGCTGTCGATCTTGTTGGTGGCGTGATCGGCGATGATCCGGGTTTCCGCCACATCGGCCTTGGCATGGCCCACGTCGCGCCAGCCCGAGACGGCGGCGGTGGCCGCGCCCTTCATGTCGTTGGTGCGGGCGATGGCGCCGGTGTGGTATTCGCTGGGCAGTTCGGTGCCGGGCGCGACCGGCGCGATCTCGGCCCGGCTGTAGCGGAAGCGCGGCCCGGGATCGACCTGCACCACGACCTTGCGCACCAGCTTCGGCGCGTCGAGCGGCGCGATGGTCGCGGCCTCGGTCCCGTCCAGGGTGATGTCGATCAACGCCGAGAAATAGCCGTTGTCGTAGAGCACGCCCAGGATGCGGGCATAGTCGCCGCGCGCCGCCGCCAGCATGTCCTGGCCGGTCACCCGCCCCTCGTCCTGCGCGCTGACCAGCAGAGAGGTGGCGCGGATCTGCGGCAGCAGCTCGTCGTCGCCGCCCCGGACGCTGAAATCGACATCGACGGGCGAGCTGGCATTGCCGCCCTTGCCGCCGAAAAGCCCCGAGAAGGGCGAGGAGGAGGAGGGCCCCGAGGATTGGGCCATCACCACGCCCGCCCCCGCGCCCAGCACGATTGCGGCCGATGCCCCTGCCCTGATCCAGCTTTTCATTGCCCGTCTGCCCTGCTTTTCGCGTTTTGCGGCAGCATTGCAGGGAGCGTTAACAAAATCCAGCACGGCAGGCCGGATTCGGGCAAATTTCAGCGGATCGCGGCAAGACAGCCATGCAGCGCAGCCATGTCGTCGCGGATCACCCCGACCGGAACCGCCTGCGGAATCCGCGCCATCAGCGGGTCGGACAGGAAGGCCGCCTCGAAGATCGCAAAGCGGTCGGCGCAGGTCCGCGCCACGCTGCCGGTCAGGAACATCCCGTCCATCGGCATGAATCGCAAGGCAAGTTCCCGGCACAAGAGGCCGAGGAGCCGGGCATAAAGCGCCAGCGTGCGCAGCGCCTCGGCGTCGCCCTGGGCCGCGGCATCGGTCACGGTCTCGGCCCGCGCCGGGGCCGTGCCGCTGCGCAGCGCGTGCAGGCGCGCGAGGCCGCGGCCGGCGAACAGTTCCTCGACCGAATCGACTTGGCCCGCCTTGTCGCCCAGCGCCTGCGCCAGCGGCGCTGCGACCGACAGTGGCAGGCGGGTGTGGCCTTCCTCGGCTTCGAGGCAGGCGATTCCCCCGCCGGGCAGCACCTTGACGGCGCAGACGTTGAAGCCGGTGCCGGCATTGACCACCAGGCGCTGGCCGTTCGACAGCGCGGCCTCGGCCGGGACGCGCAGGAAGCCCGCCGCCGCGCCGTCCAACGCCGGCGTGGCATAGCCCAGCGCGATCAGGTCGTTGATGAGCCGGGCGCGCGGCGCGCCGGTCAGGGCGCAGAGCCGGGCTTCCGAGAAATCCCAGTCGCGGTTGGTCAGCCGCGCCTCGTGGCCCCAGACCGGGCCGGCGACGGCGACGCAGACCGCCTCGATCTGCGGGCTGCCCTGCTGCGACAGATAGGCGGTCACCACATCGTCGAAGCTGGCGTGGTCGTCGCCGCGAAAGCGGGTGATCGAGCCCGGGTCCAGCGCACCGTCCCGCGCCAGCACCATGCGCGCATTGGTGCCGCCCACATCCGCCAGCAAGATCGCCATTCCGCCCCCCTTGGTTCTGGCCCCGGTCTGGTTCTAGGCCATCCGCGCCCGCGCCGCCAGCATGGAACACTTGCGGAACCTTGCCGCGCGGGGCGGCGTTTTGCCCGCGAACCCGCTGCCAAGCGAAAGGTTGATCTGATGACCAAGACCCTGCTGACCCGCCTTGTCCCCGCCGTTCTGGCGCTGGCCGTCGCCGCCCCGGCGCTGATGACGGGCGCCGCCCCGGCGATGGCCACCACCATGAGCCGCGAGCAGAACCTGGCCAATCCGCGCGGCTGGTCGGCGGTGGCGGGCATGGACCCGCGCGAGGTGCGCGAGATGGCCCGCACGCTGCCGCTGTCCGACGATGCCGGCGGCGACCAGCCCTGGTGCGACCGCAAGGCCGAGGTGGAATCGACCCTGAGCCACGATTTCGGCGAGGAAAGGGTCGCCGCCGGGCATGAGGGCACCGCGCTGTGGGGCTCGGCGCTGATGGGCACCTGGACGGTGGTGCTGGAGCGGCCGGATGCCACCAGTTGCGTCATCGCCTCGGGCATCGGCTTCAGCGACGGCGCCAATCCGGGGGTGTTCTTTACCAAGGCCGGGCTCAACGGCTGATTTGCGCCGCAGCGCCGGGAATGGTATGGCCGCCGCGACAAGCTGCGCGAGGCATCCATGACCGACCACATCATCCGTGACATCTCCCTGGCCGATTTCGGCCGCAAGGAGCTGGACATCGCCGAGACCGAGATGCCCGGGCTGATGGCCCTGCGCGCCGAATACGGCGAAGCGAAGCCGCTGGCCGGCGCCCGCATCGCCGGCTCGCTGCACATGACCGTGCAGACCGCGGTGCTGATCGAGACGCTGGTGGCCTTGGGCGCCGAGGTGCGCTGGGCGTCCTGCAACATCTTCTCGACCCAGGACCATGCCGCGGCGGCGATCGCCAAGGCCGGCATCCCGGTCTTTGCCATCAAGGGCGAGACGCTGCCGGAATACTGGTCCTATACCGACCAGATCTTCCAGTTCGCGGAAGGCACTGCCAACATGATCCTGGACGACGGCGGCGACGCGACCATGTATGTGCTGCTGGGCGCGCGGGTCGAGGCCGGCGAGACCGGGCTGATCGACGTGCCGACCAGCGAAGAGGAAGAGGCGCTGTTCGCGCAGATCCGCAAGCGGCTGGCGGCCGCGCCCGGCTGGTTCACCCGCCAACGCGCGGCGCTGCGCGGCGTGTCCGAGGAAACCACGACCGGCGTGCATCGCCTCTATGACCTGCACAAGAAGGGGCTGCTGCCCTTCCCGGCGATCAACGTGAACGACTCGGTCACCAAGTCGAAATTCGACAATAAATACGGCTGCAAGGAATCGCTGGTCGACGGCATCCGCCGCGCCACCGACGTGATGATGGCCGGCAAGGTCGCCGTGGTCTGCGGCTATGGCGACGTCGGCAAGGGCTCGGCCGCCTCGCTGCGCGGCGCCGGCGCCCGGGTCAAGGTCACCGAGGTCGATCCGATCTGCGCGCTTCAGGCCGCCATGGACGGGTTCGAGGTCGTGGTGCTGGAGGATGTGGTCGCCAGCGCCGACATCTTCGTCACCACCACCGGCAACAAGGACGTGATCCGCATCGAGCACATGCGCGAGATGAAGGACATGGCCATCGTCGGCAACATCGGCCATTTCGACAACGAGATCCAGGTCGCGGCGCTGAAGAACCACAAATGGACCAATATCAAGGACCAAGTGGACATGATCGAGATGCCCTCGGGCAGCCGCATCATCCTGCTGTCCGAGGGGCGGCTCTTGAACCTCGGCAATGCCACCGGCCACCCGAGCTTCGTCATGTCGGCCAGCTTCACCAACCAGGTGCTGGCGCAGATCGAGCTGTGGACCAAGGGCGACGACTATGCGCCGGGGGTCTATATCCTGCCCAAGGCACTGGACGAAAAGGTCGCGCGGCTGCACCTGGATCGGATCGGCGTCAAGCTGACCCGGCTGTCGCGCGAACAGGCCGATTACATCGGCGTGACGCCGGAAGGCCCGTTCAAGCCCGAGCATTACCGCTACTGATCCCCGTCGCGCGGCCCTTACGGCCGCGCCCCGCCAAGGAGGTTGCCCATGTCCGGAGACGACTGCCTGTTCTGCCGTATCGCGCGCGGTGAATTGCCCGCGCATCGCGTGCATGAGGATGACCATATCCTGGCCTTTCTCGACCTGCATCCGATCCGCCCCGGGCATTGCCTGATCATTCCCAAGCAGCACCATCCCTGGTTCGAGGATCTGCCCGAGGATCTGGCCAACCGCATCACCAGCTGCGCGCAACGTCTGTCGCGGCACATGAAGGCGCTCTACGGGGTCGAGCGGGTGGCGCTGTTCTATACCGGCATCCATGTCGCCCATGCCCATGCCCATGTCGTGCCGATGCATCACGTCCACGACGTGTCGTCCCAGGCCTATCTGAAGGACGGGGTTCTGGACTTCACTCAGCCACCGCAACTGCCGGCAGAGCACGGCGCGCGGATCGCGGGCGATTTGGCGGCGGCTTTTCCGGCCTGAATGGGTGGAGATGTGACGGCGCACCATGCCAAACAGCATTTCATGGTCAGACAGCCTGGATCGCGGCACTGTCGTCGGGCTGACGGCCACGCTTGCCGGTGGGAGCTTCCCCGGTCATGGCCGGGCCGAACCAGATCCTGAGCGAGCCGCGGCGCTCGAGCGCTTCGTTGTAGGCTGGCCCGTTCCGGGTCTTGTAGGTCGGCGGTGCCGATCTGCTCATGCCATCCGCCCACGACGCTGGATTCGAGAGATGAATCCCTCTCGGGATTTGGCAACAGAGCCAATAGAGCCGGTTCGTGTTCCCTTAGGCTCCAGACTCATTAACTTTAGAGCCAGA
>NZ_SOKV02000064.1:0-14002 GCF_004407025.1 Paracoccus sp. DMF | reverse complement strand
TCAGGGGGAGAGCGGCATCCACCCCATCTCCACTCTAAGTTACTGTAAATGTGTATTTTTTTTGCACCCTTCCCGGCTACCGGCAAACTTTCTCGAACACTTCCACAAGCTCCTTGAACTTGCGACGCTGCACGTCGGGATCTTGTGAGAGGATCGCATTGTCCACGCAGTCATCCGCGTGATCCTGCAGGATTAGAATTTCGACCTGCGAAAGTGCCGATCGGATCGCCAGGGATTGATTGAGAATGTCGATGCAGTAGCGATCTTCTTCGATCATGCGCGCAACCCCGCGTACCTGCCCTTCGAGGCGCGCCAGTCGTTGGATGGCTGCTTGCTTTCGATCCTTCATGGCGGGCTGGTCTCTTGCTACGATACGGGGGAACCGAGCTTTGTGCGGAAGGGTTCCTCGGAACCTCACGGGCCATCGCGTGTTGAATCATACCCCCTTGGGGTATTGGGCTGCGTCTCCGGACGCCCGCCGAGTTCTGCGTTGGCAGATGCGACTGCCCAGTTGCCCTCAAGCAGATTGCAGAACGAGCAGGAAGTCGCGACATGTCCTATATCCGTTTCGGCCTGATGATCCTCACTTCCACAGTGGTGATGTTCATCCTGATGTACCTCAACACCTACGCTTGGGAACACGTCTTCTTCTCGGAGACACGTACCTATATGGCGATCATGATGGGGGCGACGATGGCCGTCATCATGCTCGCCTACATGCTCGGGATGTACTCGAACAAGGGCCTGAACATCGCGATCTTCGTCGGCGCGATCATCGTCTTTGCCCTGTCGCTCTGGCTGGTGCGCAGCCAGGTCACGGTCTCGGGTCCGAGCTACATGCGGGCAATGATCCCGCACCACTCGATCGCGATCATGACCTCTGAGCGGGCGCAAATCCGCGATCCGCGCGTTCGCCACCTCGCCGACGAAATCATCGAGGCGCAGCGCCGCGAGATCGCGGAGATGCGCTACCTGATCGCCGAGGTGTCCGCCGGGAACGTGGTGGAGAGCATCTATCAGGACCCGCCGGCCGAGCCGGGCAGCGTCGAGGACGCGCTTTCGAACACCCTCATCAGCGGGCTCGACCTCGCGCCGATGCCGGAAGCCGAGGCCGACCGGGTGCTCGGGGCGCCTGCTCCCTGCACGTTCAACCGCAGCCCCGAATCCGATCCGATCCTCTGGGCGAGCGAAGGCGGCGGGGCTGCGGTGAAGCTGAACGGCGTCCTGATCTCTCTGGAGGCGGAGGGAGGTTCGCAGGAGGGTGCGACGACGTACTCGGCGCCCGGCACCACGATCACGGTGCAGCCGCTCGGCGACGAGGCCGATTGGCGCCAGAACGCGGAGCTCGTGTTCGAACTCGATGAGGGGCTGAGCGTGGGCTACCGCGGCTTCTACGGGTGCGAGGCGGGCTGACGTGTCCGCCAGTTCACGCTTCAGATCATGAACACCGGCGCAAAACCGCCCCCAGGTGTCCTGAAGTTCGTGGTCTGACCTTGATAGAGACGCGCAGCCACCAGAAGCACCTCTCCATCATACGTATACAATCGCACGTCCATTTTGCGCGTCTGGGGTGTCTCGTCGATCTTGATCATGCGCTCGCTGGGGCGGACCAGCGTCTGAGCAATGTATCCGCCTCCCGCGATTTCCGCCCAGACGCCTTTCGTCAGCTTGTCGCCACGATATACAGCCTTACCGCCATGACCCCCGGTCGGCTTGAAGAACAGGTCCTTGCGGGATTTCCAAAGTGCATCAGCGTTGTCTGGATTGACAAGGACGGTGCGTGGAACGGCTGCAAGTCCGGCCCGAATCTCGGGATCGACACCCCATGCCTCAAGCGTCGCGGAATTCGAAAGAAGCGAAAGGTTGCGCTTGTCGGCAAGGAGTGCGTGGTTGTGCGGATTCGGCGTCACGACAACCGCGCCATCCCGGTAGGCTTCCTGCAACGCCTTGTGCTCGGGCTGTTTGAAGGCGAAATCGGTGACCCGGTTGTAAACGAGATCGATTTGCTTTCCACCGACGCTGAGATGACCATCGTCGTAGCGAAGGTGACCGGCGTCGGCGATGACCGCGTCGATGCCTCGTGCCGCCATAACTTGCCGCGCGAGCACGAACTCGGGATAAAGGTACTGTTCCAGCGGGCCGTCATCGACGATGGCGATGCACTTTGGCGCGCCCGTTCCCCGCTGCCGAAGCCATTCCTCTTGGAACATGCCAATGACCGCATCCTCAAAGCTTTGTGACGTAGCGGGGATATCCATTTCGGCGCAGCACGCGCGCTGCGCCCTTGCAAGGAAGGCATTGAGAAACGCGCCGCCGGCGTTGGTATTGATTTCGATCAACCGGGGGCCGTCTTCGCCAAGATGAAAGTCGTAGCCCATCAAGGCCCCGAGTGGACCGTGATCCGCCCGCGCGATTTCCGGCGCCCAGGAGAGGACCGCGGCTTTGTATGCCGCGAGTTGGGCGGTGGTCTCCACAGCCACTGCGATCGCGCGCATCTCGTCCACGGTGGTGGCCGAAAGGAACACTGGCACATGTGAGAACAGGTGGGCCTTGGGGCGGATGAACGTCTCGAAGAACGCCGGCTCTCCGGCTTCCTGCTCCATCGCTTCGCGCAGAGACGGAACATCCAGTGTAACGCAGAAGCAGTTCTTGTTGAGCCGGTCCGTGCGGTCCTGAACTCGATCCGATGAACTGGATCCCGGATTGTTCATCGAGGGAAAACCCGAGGCTGCGCCAAGATCAGGCGCGCTTCAAACGCGAGGTAAGCCATGAATAATCCCACGAACACCGCTCCCAAAAGTTTCCCATCATGCCGATCCAAATATGCCGCTTCTGTCCGGCGGCCTCAACTGCCGCCGGGCGGGCCTCGGAAAGCTGAGCTGCCGGTCGCACGGGGCTGCAGCGAAGTTCCACATCCCGAAGGCGCCATCAGCGCTCAACGTGGTTGCGACACGCTCTCCTGGTAGCTCCGTTCACGCTCCGGCCAGGTGCTCTTGATGTAAGCAAGAACGGTCCGAATTTCCGCATCGCTCAGCACGTCTCCGAAGCCTGGCATGTCGCTCTCGTAGCCGCCGCCGACGATGGCGGCCGTGCCTTCCTTTACGATGCGGAATAGCACATCGTCGGGATGGTGCCAGGTGTGGCCGCTGGCATCATGCGGCGGCGCAGGCAACCGTCCGGACGGAAGCGGCGAGCGCCAGTCGGGCTGGCCCACCAGATCCGCGCCGTGGCAGGCGGCGCACTGATCGACATAGACCTGCCGACCTTGAGAAATGTCTTCCTCGGATGCCGCTGCGGTGGACGCAGTACGGGTGTACTGCAATCCAGCGAAGATCGCGAGGATCAACACTCCGGCAAACAGTCCGATCCAGAAAGTATTGGGGAGGCCCTTTGGCAAAACGCTGATGTCCGTTGATTAGTAGGGCGTCTTCACTTCACGCCGAGTTGACGTTCTGCCTGAGACGCCCCGCTTCGCACAATGGACATTCTCGTGAGCAGCGCCTATCTTTCGGCCATGCTTGCGCGTCTCATCAGCATCCTTGCCATACTCGCGATCGCCGTTGTCACCACGGTCAGCGCAGCGCATGCGGCGCGCATGGTTGGCATGCAGGTGGATCACGCGGTCCATGCGGGCGAGATGATGCACGCGTCGACCGACGGTCATCCGTCCTGCGACGGCGGCCAGCATTGTGGATCGGCGGACGCCGGAATGTGCGAGTTCGTCTGCGCGGGCCTGTCGGTCGTTCTGACGATGCCGGGTGCTGAAACCGGCCACGCGTTCGGGCCTGCCAGCCACGATCTTCCGTCCGAGCCCAGCCATGTCAGCAGTTCGCCCGGACTGAACGAGCGACCTCCCAAACTCAGTCTCCTCTGAGCGCGCCCGGGCAGACGCCTGCGGCGTCCCATCGGTGTGATGAACGGGACGGATGTCCCGAGGAGACGACCATGTATACCCTTTCGCGACGCGGCTTTCTCGCCGCAAGTGCTGGCGCCATTGCCGCTGCACAGATGCCCCGTCTTGCTTTCGCGCAGACGGACTCCCCTGTCACCCTGTCCGCCGCAACCCGTACTCTCGACATCAACGGGCGCGCGGCCACCGTGTTCGGCCTTGCCGGTCCCGGCGGCCAAGGCCTCGTGCTCGATCCCGGCCAGATGTTCCGGGTCGACCTGAAAAACGATCTCGACGTCGCGACGATCATCCACTGGCACGGCCAGATCCCGCCCAATGCGCAGGACGGCGTGCCAGACATGCCGATGCCCCTTCTCGCCCCGGGTGAGACCCGATCCTACGACTTCGAGGCACGGCCGGGCACCCACTGGATGCACAGCCACGTGCCGATCCAGGAGATGCAACTGCTTGCCGCACCGCTGATTGTGCGCACGCAGGAGGATTTGGCAGCAGACCGGCAGGAGGTCGTGATGTTCCTGCACGACTTCTCGTTCAAGTCTCCCGAAGAGGTTCTGGCGGAGATCAGCGGCGGGTACGGCGCAGGTCATGCCGCCGCCGCTGAAGCGAGCCCCAGGCAGGGCGTGCCCATGGAGGGCTTGGGCGGGATGCCGGGCATGGGTCATGGCGGTATGGGGCACGGTGCCATGGGCGGCATGGCGATGGGCAATATGCCAGGAATGGGCGGGATGATGGACATGGGCGGTATGGCCATGGACCTGAACGACTATAATTGGGATGCCTATCTCGCCAACGACCGGACACTGTCGGACCCGGAGGTAGTGCGGGTCGAGCGCGGCGGGCGTATCCGGCTCCGGGTCATCAACGCCGCAGCGGCGACGGTGTTCTGGATCGACACCGGGGCGGCCGAGGCGCGGCTGGTCGCGGTGGACGGGCACGCCGTCCAGCCTATCGCGGGCTCGCGGTTTGGGCTGGCGATGGGCCAGCGGCTGGACATCGAGATCGACCTGCCGAACGAGGGCGGCGCCTGGCCGATCATTGCGCTACGCGAAGGGGCGCGGGAGCGCACCGGGCTCATCCTCGCCACGCAGGGCGCCGAGGTCCAGCGCCTCGATGCCGTGGCGGAGTCTGAAGCGCCCGCTTTCGACACCGATCTGGCGCAGGAGGCGCGCCTGGTCGCGCTGAATGCCCTGCCGGACCGGCCGGTGGATCGCAGCCAGATGCTTATGCTGGGCGGTTCGATGCAGCCCTATCTCTGGACGATCAACGGGGCTGTCTGGGGCCAGCACCAGCCGATCACCGCTCGCAGCGGCGAGCGCGTCGTACTGTCGTTCCACAACATGTCGATGATGGCCCACCCGATGCATCTGCACGGCCATGTGTTCCAGGTCGTCGGGTTGAACGGGCGACGCGTTGCCGGTGCGCTGCGCGACACGGTTCATGTGCCGCCGATGTCCAGGGTCGACGTCGCGCTCGATGCAGGCGAAGCCGCCCGCTGGATGCTGCACTGTCACCACATGCCGCACCTCGCCTCGGGCATGATGACCGAGTTCGCAGTCAACGCATGATCGGGCAAACCGCCAAGGAGGCGTGAGAAATGGCCAGCAAGACAGATCACCATCACCACAACCACGGCCATGTGCACGATCACGCGCATGACCACGCCGCCGTCGCGCGGGACGACACGCACAAGGTCAAGGACCCTGTCTGCGGCATGATGGTCGACCCGCACACGACCGAGCACAAGGCCGAGCATGCCGGCCGGCCGTATTACTTCTGCTCCGCCGGCTGCCGGGCCAAGTTCCTGGCAGAGCCGGAACGTTACCTCGATCCGGCGACCGCGGCGGCCACGGCAGAGCCGGTGCCCGAGGGGACGATCTATACCTGCCCGATGCACCCGGAGATCCGGCAGGTCGGCCCCGGCTCCTGCCCGATCTGCGGCATGGCGCTGGAGCCGGTGCTGGTCAGTCTCGAGGCCGGACCCAACGAGGAACTGATCGACATGACACGTCGGTTCTGGATCGGACTGGCGCTGACGATACCAGTGGTCGTCCTCGAAATGGGCGGCCATTTTCTTGGCTTGAGCCATTATGTCGGCCAGCTGACCTCGAACTGGCTGCAACTGATCCTCGCAACGCCGGTCGTTCTCTGGGCCGGCTGGCCATTCTTTCAGCGCGGCTGGCAGTCGCTGGTCAACCGCAGCCTCAACATGTTCACCCTGATCGCCATGGGCACCGGGACCGCCTGGATCTACAGCGTCGTCGCCACAGTTGCGCCCGGTATCTTTCCCGATGCGTTTCGCCAGCATGACGGTTCCGTCGCGGTCTATTTCGAGGCGGCGGCGGTCATCACCGTGCTGGTGCTGCTCGGGCAGGTGTTGGAACTGCGGGCGCGAGAGAGCACCAGCGGCGCCATCCGCGCGCTGCTCGACCTCGCCCCCAAGACCGCCCGGATCATTCGCGACGATGGCATGGAGGAGGAGGTTCCGCTCGACAGCGTGCATGTCGGCGACCGCCTGCGGGTGCGTCCCGGCGAGAAGGTGCCGGTCGATGGCGAAGTGCTGGAAGGCCGCAGCGCCGTCGATGAATCGATGGTGACGGGTGAATCGATGCCTGTGACCAAGGAGGCCGGTGCATCGGCCATCGGCGGCACCATGAACCAGTCCGGCGCGCTGGTGATCGAGGCGCGGAAAGTTGGCCGCGACACCATGTTGTCGCAGATCGTCCAGCTTGTCGCCGAGGCGCAGCGCAGCCGCGCGCCGATCCAGCGCCTCGCCGACCAAGTGTCGGGCTGGTTCGTGCCGGCGGTGATCGTGGTCGCGGTGCTTGCCTTCATCGCCTGGTCGATCTGGGGTCCGGAGCCGCGCTTCTCTTTCGGTCTCATCGCGGCGGTTTCGGTTCTCATCATCGCCTGTCCCTGCGCGCTGGGGCTGGCGACGCCGATGTCGATCATGGTCGGCGTCGGGCGCGGGGCGCAGGCCGGCGTGCTGATCAAGAACGCCGAGGCGCTGGAGCACATGGAGAAAGTCGACACCATCATCGTCGACAAGACCGGCACGCTGACCGAGGGCCGGCCCGCCGTCACCGCCATTGTTCCGGCCGCGGGTTTCACCGAGGACGAGGCGCTGCGGCTTGCCGCCAGCGTCGAGCGGGCGAGCGAGCATCCGCTGGCACTCGCCATCGTGCGCGCCGCCGAGGAACGCGGGATCGCGATGGCGCCGGTCGCGGATTTCGACTCGCCGACCGGAAAGGGCGCGCTGGGGGTGGTCGAAGGCATGCGCATTCCCCTTGGCAATGCCAAGTTCCTCGCCGAGCAGGGCGTCGATGTCGCGGTGCTGGCCGATGAGGCCGACCGGCTGCGCGAGGACGGCGCAACCGCGATCTTCATGGGGGTGGATGGCCGCGTCGCTGCCATCTTCGCTATCGCCGATCCGGTCAAGCCCTCGACGCCCGAGGCGCTGGCCGCCCTCAAGGAGCAAGGCATCCGCGTGGTCATGCTGACCGGCGACAACTGGACGACGGCCAAGGCGGTCGCGCGCCAGCTCGGCATCGACGAGGTCGAGGCCGAGGTTCTGCCCGATCAGAAGAGCGCGGTCGTGCAGCGGCACAAGGCTGCGGGCGAGGTGGTGGCGATGGCCGGCGACGGGGTGAACGACGCGCCGGCGCTGGCCGCTGCGGACGTTGGCATCGCGATGGGCACCGGCACCGACGTGGCGATGGAAAGCGCGGGCGTCACACTGCTCAAGGGCGATCTCACCGGCATCGTCCGCGCCCGCCGGCTGTCGGAAGCGGTCATGGGCAACATCCGCCAGAACCTGTTCTTCGCCTTCATCTACAACGCGCTCGGCGTGCCTGTCGCGGCCGGGGTGCTCTACCCGTTCTTCGGCATCCTGCTGTCGCCGATCATCGCCGCCGCCGCCATGGCGCTGTCCTCGGTCAGTGTCATCGCCAATGCCGCGCGTTTGCGGAAGGTGAAGCTGTGATGGCGGTGCCGGGCCTTCGATTCGCTGCTCACCTCATTGTGCGCCGCACATGGACCGTGACGGGGAGACAATGAATCCATGAAGCGAGGTTTGACGATGAGAAACGATCACCGCATCAGCCGGCGCGCCATTCTGGCCGCTGCCGGCGCACTTCCCCTGCTGCTGTCTACAATCGGCCGGGGGCATGCTGAAGCGCTGCCTCTGGTGAGCGTCACAAAGGATCCGTCCTGCGGCTGCTGCGATAGCTGGGTCGCGCATATCGAGGCCGCAGGCTTCCCGGTGCGGGTGGTGGAAACCACCGACATGGACAGCCTCAAGCAGCGGCTCGGCGTGCCGGTCGAACTGGCATCGTGCCACACCGCCGAGGTGGGCGGCTATGTGGTCGAGGGCCATGTGCCTGCCGCGGCGATCCGTCGCCTTCTGGCCGAGCGGCCTGACGCGACAGGGCTGGCCGTTCCTGGAATGCCCGCCGGCTCGCCCGGCATGGATTTTCCGGGCGTCGATCCCGAGCCCTATGAAGCGTTCCTGTTCGGCCCGACCACCCGGAGCTTCGGGCGATTCCTCGGTCCGCGGGAAATCTGACACGGGGCTGACGACATGACCGCCCGGCTTGCGAATGATCCGAAACAGCACTTCGCCGAGGCGGCTTGCCTCCGTCAGCGGGGCTGTCTCGCGGCGTCGGGTGGCGCGCGACGTGAACGTGACATCGCACGGACCCGGCGTGCCGCCGGGAAGGAAGGTGGCGCATGACCGGGCGGGCGCGAGCTGCCTTCGGGGCGAAATGCTGTCGATTGCGCCAGTTTGCGGTCTACATCCTGCTGTTTGCCATCGGCGCCCTGGTTCTGCAGGTCCCGGTACATGCCGGCCCCGGCGGACACGCCATCCACCAGCAACAGGCCGCCGGCACGGCAAGCCACTGCGCCAATCATCACATGGCGGACGACCATGGCGCCGATCAATCGGCAGGCTGCGCGAATGCGGACGGCAGCCCAAATCTTGCGGATTGCTGCCAGACCTGTCTGGCCGCCGCGGTTCTCGTCGCGCCGCCGACGGTCGGCCCGCCCGTGAGCGGTGAGGTTTTCACGGTTGTGCGCCCCGATCCGCACGACCGATCACCGGAAGGCATCCTGAAGCCGCCACGTCTCATCGCTGCGTGATGCGCAGGGATCGCCGCGAGAACGAGAGATGTCTCCGGCCGCTCCGGCGCAAACCCGAAAGACCAGCGAACAGAACGGAGAACCGCGACCCGGAACCCGGGCCAGCGCTCCGGAACCAGAGGATGAAATCCAATGAACCGAACAGCAATCGCAATCGCCCTTACTGTCAGCTTGCTGACGGGCCCGCCAGGCGCTGCCCTCGCGCAGGCCGGGCATGACGCCCACCACCCGGGGACCCCGCCCGCGCAAGTGCAGCAGGCTCCCGCGCCGACGCCTCCCTCGGGCCAGATGACCGGCATGCAAGGGATGATGCCCGAGCAGTGCCGGGCCATGATGCAGGCCATGACCCCGGAATGCATGGGCGCGATGCGCCAGATGATGCAGGGTGGGATAATGCAGGGGATGATGGGCGCGCCAAACGCCGGGGCGGCCCCGGCTAACGAAAGCCTTCCGGATTTCACCCGGGCCTACGTCGAGTCGATGAATGAAATGCACGGACCGATGATGGACGGCGTCATGGCCGACGATCCGGATGTCGCCTTCGTCCGGGGCATGATCCCGCATCATCAGGGTGCGATCGACATGGCGAGGATCGTCCAGCAATACGGGAACGACCCGCAGACCAGGGCATGGGCGGACCAGATCATCGCGGCGCAGGAAGGCGAGATCGCCGAAATGCAGGCATGGCTGGAGGAGAAGGCCGGCGACGCGCCGGCGCCCTTTGCTCAGACCGGCGGGGCCGTCTACTCCGCCAATGAGGGCGGCAATTCCATCAGCGCCATCGATCTCGGCACGGGGGCGGTCGACACGGTTTTGATCCCGGTTGCGCCCCACAACGTCGATCTGACGCCCGATGGCAAGCTGCTGCTGACGGTCGGAGATCCTGCCACCGAGGGGGATCACGGGTCGGACGGGCACGGGCACGGCGCGGAAGGCGCGGCCGAGGGTCTGCTGGTCATTCTCGATCCGCAGAACCTCTCGGCGCCCAAGGCGACCGTCGCGGTAGGCTCGCACCCGGCCCATGTGGTCGCCGACCGGCAGGGGCGCGCTTTTGTCTCGCTGGCCGGCGGCGACGAGATCGCCGTGGTCGATCTCGCAAAGGCCGAGGTCATCGGGCGCATCGCGACGGGGGACTATCCGCACGGCCTGCGGCTCAGCCCGGACGAGACCCAGCTCTACGTGGCCAATGTCGAGGATGGGTCCGTGTCCGTCATCGACACGCAGGCGCTGTCCCAGGTGGCGCGCATTCCGGTCGGAACCGCACCGGTCCAGGTCGGGTTCACGCCCTCCGGCGATCAGGTCTATGTCTCGCTTCGCGACGAAAACCGCGTGGCGGTCATCGACACCTCAACCCGCGAGGTGACGAACAGGATCGAGGTGGGGCCGAACCCGATCCAGATGTTCGCGACCCCGGACGGAGCCTTCGTCTATGTGGCCAACCAGGGCACCGACGCGGAGCCTAACAACACCGTGTCCGTGATCGACACCGCGACCGGCCAGGTCGTGAAGACCCTCACCACCGGCGGCGGCGCCCATGGCGTCTCGGCATCGATTGACGGGGCATTCGTGTTCGTGACCAACATTGCCGACGATACCGTGTCGATCATCGACGTGGGGAGCCAGGAAGTGGTCAAGACCGTACCGGTCGGCGATCGCCCGAACGGCATCGTCTACGGCGGATCGAGCCGGTAGGAAGTGAATGGCGCCGGAGGCAGTTCCGGCGCCGTTTCCATGGCCACTGCTAAAGCTGATCGGCAGGGCAATCCTGGCATTGACACCAGCTACATCTCCATTATTCTGGAGATATGGAAAAGACGGATGCCATCTCTGCCTTGTCCGCGCTCGCGCAGGACACCCGGCTCGATATCTTTCGGCTGCTGGTGCAGGCCGGGAGCGAAGGACGTCCGGTCGGGCATCTCGGCGAGAAGCTCGGCCTGCCCTCGGCCACGCTCTCGTTTCACCTGACCCAGCTAAAGCATGCCAGCCTGGTGACATTCCGCCGTGAGGGGCGGTCTTTGATCTACACTGCCAACTTCGCAGCGATGAACGGGCTGATGGCCTATCTCACGGAGAACTGCTGCGGCGGCGATGCCAGCGATTGCGCCGTCAGCGCCGCTGCCTGCGATCCGTTCAGCAACACCAGGATCAAAGAGGGCACTGACGTATGAGCGCGAACTACACCGACGTCATCATTTATCACAATCCCGAGTGTGGTACTTCGCGCAGCACGCTGGCCATGATCCGCAACTCCGGGATCGAGCCGCACGTCATCGAGTACCTCAAGACTCCGCCCTCGCGCACGCTGCTGCAACAGCTCGTCGAAAGGATGGGCGTCTCGGTCCGGGACATCCTGCGCGAGAAGGGTACGCCCTACGGCGAGCTGGGTCTCGGCGACTCCGGCCTGACGGACGAGCAACTGCTCGATGCGATCGAGGCTCACCCGATCCTGATCAACCGGCCCATCGTGATCACCCCGAAGGGCGTCAAGCTGTGCCGCCCCTCCGAGACCGTCCTCGACCTCCTGCCGCCCCAGAAGGGCGCCTTCACCAAGGAGGATGGCGAGCAGATCACCGACACCGCGGGCAACAGACTCGCCTGACAGGAAACTTCCAATGTCCAACGCTACAGGGCCGGCAATCCGGCTGTCTTTCCTTGACCGCTATCTGACCGTCTGGATCTTCGCGGCGATGGCACTCGGCGTGTTCCTCGGGACCGCCTTCACGGACCTTCCCGTCGCGCTCGATGCGATGTCGGTCGGTACCACGAACATCCCGATCGCCATCGGCCTGATCCTGATGATGCACCCGCCGCTCGCCAAGGTGCGGTACGAGGAGCTGCATCGCGTCTTCGCCGACAAGCGCGTGCTTGCCCTTTCCCTGGTCCAGAACTGGATGTTCGGGCCGACACTGATGTTCGCGCTTGCCGTGATCTTTCTGCGCGACTACCCCGAATACATGACCGGCGTGATCCTGATCGGACTCGCCCGCTGCATCGCCATGGTGCTGGTCTGGAACCAGCTCGCCAAAGGCGACAACGAGTATGTCGCGGGCCTCGTCGCCTTCAACTCGATCTTCCAGATCCTGTTCTTCTCGACCTACGCTTGGTTCTTCCTGTCCGTCCTGCCGCCGCTCTTCGGGCTGGAGGGCAGTGTTGTCGATGTCGGATTCTGGACCATCACCGAGGCGGTCCTGATCTATCTCGGCATTCCTTTCGCGG
This sequence comes from Paracoccus sp. DMF, assembly GCF_004407025.1. NCBI lineage: Bacteria > Pseudomonadati > Pseudomonadota > Alphaproteobacteria > Rhodobacterales > Paracoccaceae > Paracoccus > Paracoccus sp. DMF. The sequence goes on along the minus strand of NZ_SOKV02000064.1, from coordinate 1,740 downwards.
CCGGATACCTCACCCGGCGCATCCTGATCGCGCGGAAGGGGGCGGACTGGTATCAGGATGTCTTCCTGCCGACGATCAGCCCGATCACCCTCGTCGCGCTGCTCTTCACCATCGTGGCGATGTTCAGCCTGAAGGGCGGTGACGTCGTACAGCTGCCGTTCGACGCGCTTCTGATCGCGGTGCCGCTGGTGATCTACTTCGTCGTGCAGTTCGTGATCAGCTTCTTCATGGGCAGGCTGATCGCGGGCGACTATCCGCGCACGACGGCGATCGCCTTCACTGCCGCCGGCAACAACTTCGAACTGGCCATCGCCGTCGCGATCGCCGCCTTCGGGCTCGCTTCCCCGGTCGCCTTCGCCGCGGTGATCGGGCCGCTGGTGGAGGTGCCGGTGCTGATCCTGTTGGTGCATGTCGCGCTCTGGCTCGGCCGGCGCTGGTTCCGCGATTCCGCGCCTGCCGCCGTTCCCGCGGCGTCGGTAGGTCGGCAATAGGAGGGTCCATCATGCGTTTGCGCACACTGCCCGACCCCGACCATGTTCCGGCTCTCGACAGGCGCTTCGTGCAGGAGCGCCCCGCGATCGAACTTGGACCTGAGGACCACATGCCGCGGATCCTGCTGCTCTACGGATCGCTGCGGCCACGCTCCTACTCCCGGCTGGCGACCGAAGAGGCGGCGCGGCTGTTGCACCTTTTCGGCGCCGAGATCCGCATCTTCGACCCTTCGGACATGCCGTTTCCCGACCAGATTGCAGGCGATGACCACCCCGCGATCCACGAGCTGCGCGAGCACGCGATGTGGTCCGAAGGCATGGTCTGGTGCAGCCCCGAGCGGCACGGTCAGATCACCGGCCTGATGAAGGCGCAGATCGACAACCTGCCGCTCAACATGGGCGGGATGCGCCCGACGCAGGGGCGCACGCTTGCAGTGATGCAGGTGTCGGGCGGCTCGCAGAGCTTCAACGCGGTCAACACGCTCCGCCTTCTGGGCCGTTGGATGCGGATGATCACGATTCCAAACCAGTCGAGCGTCGCCAAGGCGTATCAGGAGTTCGACGAGGCCGGCCGGATGAAGCCCTCGAGCTACTACGACCGCATCGTCGACGTGATGGAGGAGCTGGTCCGCTTCACCATCCTCACCCGCCCTCATGCGGCGCGTCTCGTCGACCGCTACTCGGAAAGGAAGGTCGCAGGAAAAGCCGTGGACGCGGCGGCGGACCTCTCGTCGATTGCCATCGCGCCGCAGAAGCGCTCGGCATGAGCGACCCTGATCATGATGTCGTGGTGATCGGGGGCGGACAGGCCGGGCTCGCGGTCGCCTACTACCTTCGCCGCGCCGGTCTCGATTTCGTCGTGCTGGACGCGGAGGAGCGGCCCGGCGGCGCCTGGCGTCATACATGGGACTCGCTGCGCCTGTTTTCGCCCGCGGGTTACAGCTCGCTTCCCGGCTGGCCGATGCCACCGAGCCGGACGAAAGGCTTTCCGACACGCGACGAGGTGGTCGACTATCTGTCCCGCTACGAGCTTCGCTATGGGTTTGCGATTGAACGCCCATGCGAAATAGAAGCCGTGGAGCGCGACGGCGAGCGGCTTCGTCTCCGGTTGAAGGATCAGCGCAGCCTGACGGCACGCGCGGTCGTCAGCGCCACCGGGACGTGGGGCGCGCCTTATGTTCCGGACTATGCTGACCGGGAGCTCTTCCGAGGCATTCTGAACCGCGCCGGGTTTGCCGGAGGCTGATTT
>NZ_SOKV02000063.1:0-14621 GCF_004407025.1 Paracoccus sp. DMF | reverse complement strand
AAAATCAGCCTCCGGCAAACCCGGCGCGGTTCAAGGAGCACTCCGAAGGTCAGCAGATCGAAGACCGAGCTGACAAGGCCGAAGACGACCATGAAGCGCCGGATGTCCTTCACGTTCCAGCGCTGCGGCGCGGCCACGCGCTCGGGATCGACGTTATCGCTCGAGATGGCGATCGAGGGCAGGTCCGAGAGGAAGTTGTTCAGCAGGATCTGCTTGGCTGCCAGCGGCAGGAACGGCAGGAGGGGCGACGCCAGCGCCATGCTGATCATGTTGCCAAAATTCGCGCTCGTGGTGATCGAAATGTATTTCAATGTGTTGGCAAAAGTCCGGCGGCCGCCCTCCACGCCTTCACGCAGCACCTCGAGGTCGCGGCTCGTCAGGATGATGTCGGCGCTGTCGCGCGCCACGTCCACCGCCTCGGCCACCGAGATGCCGACATCGGCGGCGTGGAGGGCGGGGGCATCATTGATGCCGTCGCCGAGATAGCCGACCGAATGGCCGGTCCGCTGCAAGGCGCGCACGATGCGCTCCTTCTGCTGCGGGTCGATCTCGACGAAGAGGTCTGTTCGCCGCGCCGCGTGCCACAGCGCCTCGTCGCGCATCGCGACGATCTCCTCGCCGGTCAACATCGCTTTCGCATTGAGCCCGACACTCCGGGCGACGTGCGCTGCGACGAACCGGTTGTCGCCGCTGATCACCTTGATGCCGATGCCGAGCCGCGAGAGATCGCCGATGGTCCGGGCGGCGTCCGCCTTGGGCGGATCCTGAAACACCAGGAAGCCCTGGAAGGTCATGTCCGCTTCGTCGTCGCGGTCGTAGTCGGGCTTCGGCGGGAAGCTGCGCGTCGCAACAGCCAGAACACGGAAACCGTCCGAGCTGCGTTCCTCGAACGTCGCCTGCAGCCTCGCGCGCGCCGCGTCGTCGAGCGTCAGGTCCCTGTCCCGGCCCCGCACGAACGCGCAGGCCGCCAACACCTCGGCGAAGGCGCCTTTGGTGATCATCTCGCGTCGGTTGGCGTCGCGCCCGACGACGACGATTGTGAGCCGGCGGCGCACGAAGTCGTATGGGATCTCGTCGATCTTGGCGTAGCCCTCGGTCGACAGCCCGCCCTCCACGCCCGCCGCCACCAGCGCGGCGTCGAGCGGGTTGGCGATACCCGTCTCGAAGGCGGCGTTGAGGCAGGCTAGTCGCAGCACCTCTTCAGATCGGGCTCCGCCGGCGTCGAGCGCTTCGTTCAGGACGATCGTCCCTTCGGTCAGTGTTCCGGTCTTGTCGGTGCAGAGGATCGTCATGCTGCCGAGGTTCTCGATTGCGTCGAGGCGGCGCACGATGACGCCCCTCCTGGCCATCGCCCGAGCCCCGGCCGACAGGGTCACACTGATGATCGCCGGCAGCAGTTCCGGCGACAAGCCGACCGCCAGCGCCGCGGCGAACAGGAGTGATTCCACCACTGGCCGGTCGAGTGCGACGTTCACTGCCAGGACGAACAGGACGATGACGACCATGACCCTGATCAGCAGGTAACCGAACTGCCGCACGCCGCGCGCGAAGTCGGTCTCCTCCGGGCGCGCGCGAAGCCGTTCCGCGATGGCGCCGAATTCAGTTCGATGGCCTGTCCGGACGACGAGCACCTTGGCTGTCCCGCTGCGTACCGAAGCGCCGAGAAAGACCGTGTTTGTTCGCTCCGGGAGGGCTGCATTGGCGGCGACGGCTCCGGGCCGCTTCTCCACCGGAAACGACTCACCGGTCATGCTCGCCTCGGTTACGAGGAAATCCTGAGCTTCGAGCACGAGGCCGTCAGCGGGGATGAGGTTGCCCGCCGACAGGAGGATGACGTCGCCCGGCACGATCTCCTTCACAGGCGCCGCTCGTTCGGTCCCGGCGCGCAGGACACGGGCGGTCAGGGCGAGACGTTGCTTCAGCGCGGCCACCGCCGAAGAGGCGCGGTACTCCTGAAAAAAGCTCAGCAGCGAGCTTCCCAATACAATCGAGAGGATAATCCCCGCGTCCACCCATTGCTGAAGTGCGAGCGATACTGACGCTGCGAAGACGAGAATGAGGGCGAGCGGACTTTCGAATTGACGCACAAGAAGCCGAAGCGCACTCAGACGAGGGGCGTCCTCGACGCTATTCGGGCCCACTGCCGCCAGCTGCGCGGCAGCCCGCTCCGAGGTAAGGCCGCCGGGCCCGCCGCCGATCTCGGTCGCGAGATCTGCCGCGCTGCGGCTCCAGTAGCTGGCGTCACGCTTCAGATCGGTCATTCGAGACCTCGAGCCCCGGCCGCCGGACATGGTGGCACGTCCACGTCATCCCACGACCGCTCCGAACAGCGCGCCGATACTGGCGGTGAAGGCCATCGCGAGTGCGCCCCAGAGGGTCACCCGCGCAGCGCCCCGAACGACACCGGCGCCGCCGGCGGAGGCGCCCAGACCGCCGAGGACCGCGAGGCCGACGATCGTCGATGCCGCCACGAACAGCGCGATCGACGTTTCGGGCGCCAATAGAACGACGATCAGCGGAACGACTGCACCCACGGCGAATGTGAGAGCCGAGACCAGCGCCGCCTGGATCGGGCGTGCCGTCACGGTCTCGGAGATGCCGAGTTCGTCGCGGGCATGCGATCCGAGCGCGTCGCGTTCGGTCAGCTGGTGGGCCACCTTTTCCGCCAGGCCGCGATCCAGCCCCCGGTCTACGTAGATCCGGGTGAGCTCCTCGAGCTCTGCCTCAGGCGTTTCCGCCAGCTCGCGGGTTTCGCGGGCAAGATCGGCTTGTTCCGCATCAGTCTGGGAACTGACCGAGACGTATTCGCCTGCGGCCATGGACATCGCCCCGGCCACGAGGCCAGCCAGCCCCGCGATCAGCACCTCCGGCTTTCCTGATCCCGCTGCGGCGACGCCGACCACGAGGCTCGCGGTCGAGACGAGCCCGTCGTTGGCGCCGAGAACGGCGGCCCGCAGCCAGCCGATGCGATGCACCATGTGGATTTCGGAATGCGAGAGGCGGCTCATGGCGTGGCTCCTTGCGCGATGTCGTCCTGCGCGGAGGAGACAGCCTTTGGTTTCGGAGTGGTGGGTTCATGGGGCGCGATGCGCAGCGCACGGAGGGCGTTCAGGATCACTGCAACGTCGATGACCTCCTGCAGTAGCGCCCCCTGCACCGGAGTGAGATAGCCGAAAGCCGCCGCGATCATGCCCATAACCGACAGGCCGATCCCGGCGACGACGCTTTCGACGGCGATGCGCCGCGCGCCGCGCGCGATCTCGATCCCTGGCCCGAGCCGGTCGATACGGTCGACGAGCAGCACGACGTCCGCCGCCTCCGCCGATGCTGCGGCCCCGCGTGCGCCCATCGCGACACCCACATCGGCCGCCGCGAGAGCCGGTGCGTCGTTGACGCCGTCGCCCACCATCATCACAGGGCCATTCTTGCGTTCCGTCAGCACAAGCAGGACCTTCTGATCGGGCGTCAGCCCGGCGCGCAACCCGTCAAGGCCAAGCCCCTCGGTCACGCGCTCAGCCACGTCCGCGCGGTCGCCGGTGGCGAGCAGGATACGCACGATGCCCTCGCGGCGTAGACCGTCGAGCATGGCGCCCGCACCCTCGCGCAGCGGATCGGACATCACGAGGTGCCCTGCCATTTGCCCGTCGACGGCGACGGCGACGAGGACCGAACCGGCGGCAATGGCGGAATGATCGCCCGGCTGGCGCCCCACGCGCGCGGCCACGAAGCCGTCGCCACCGACGATCACCTTGCGACCCTCGACATGGCCCACGACGCCTTCACCCGGGATCTCCGCCACGTCGGACGGAACGGACAGAGCGAAGCCCCGCTCCTTCGCGGCGGCGACGATGGCCTGTGCCACGGGGTGCTTGGACGCCTGGTCGAGCGCAGCGGCAAGGCGCAGGATGTCGTCCTCCGCCATGCCGTCGTGGCTGTCGATCGAGACGATCTGCGGCCGGCCGTCCGTCAGCGTGCCGGTCTTGTCGAGGATCAGCGTTCGGATACGCGCCATCGTCTCCAGCGGTCCCGCACCCTTGATCAGCACCCCGAAATGCGTCGCCCGCGACAGACCGGCGACGAGCGCAACCGGCACGGCAAGGATCAGCGGACAGGGCGTGGCGACGACGAGCACGGCGACGGCCCGGATCGGGTCGCCGGTGAACCACCAAGCAGCGAAGGCAATGCTGACCGTGACCGCCAGAAACCCCAGGGACCAACGGTCGGCTAGCCGCGACATCGGCGCCTTCGATGCTTGCGCTTCTTCCACCAGCCGGACGATCCCGGCATAGGTGCTGTCCTTGGCTTCTCTCGTCGCCGTCAGGTCGAAGGCTTCGCCCGCATTGGTCGAGCCACTCATGGCGTCGGCACCGAGCGCGAGTCGCACCGGAAGGGACTCGCCCGTCAGCGCCGAGGTGTCGACGAAGGCCGCCCCGGAGACCACCGTGCCGTCCACCGGCACCACGTCGCCCTGACGGATCAGGAGGCGGTCGCCGGGCGCGATGTGGTCGAGCGGGACCTCCTCCAGCCCGCCATTGCGGTGCCGGGTCGCCGTTCGGGGCACGCGGGAGAGAAGGTCATGCATCTCGCGCCGGGCGCGGCCTTCGGCGAAGGCTTCGAGGAAGGTGCCGCCCGAGTACATCACCGCGACGACCGCCGCGGCGAGGGTCTCGCCGAAGACGAGCGCCGCCGACATCGACAGCGCCGCGACGATATCGAGGCCCACCTCGCCGGAGCGCAGGCTGCGCAGGATCTCGACCACGAGCGCGGCGAGCGCGGGAACGACGCCGGCGATCCAGATCAGGTTCGCGGCGTTGGGTCGGCCGGAAAAGTAGAACGCAAGTCCCGCAATCAGGCCGGTTGCGGCAATGAGCAGGATAGCGGTCTTGAAGCGGTCAGTCCGTGTCGTCTCCATGCGGCCTATCTCCCCTCGGCTGAGGCGATTGCCGGTGGCTCTTCGGAAAATAGTTGTCCGACTCCCACGCCCCTTGCGCTGGCATCATCATCGCGCAAGAGGAACAGGGCGTCGAGCCCGCTTCGTCTTGCGAGCGTCGCGCCTTTGTCCGGGCCAAGCACCATAAGGGCCGTCGCCCAGGCATCGGCCTCGGTACAGGTTCGAGCCACAACGGTGACGGAAGCCGGCGACGCGATCAGCGGCGCACCGCGACTCGGGTCCATCGTGTGCGACAGGCGTCGTCCCTGAACCTCGACCCAGTGGCGATAATCGCCGGAGGTGGCGACGGCGGCATCCTGAAGCGCGAGGATCGAATGCGGCGTCCGGCGCTCTGCGTCCGGCGCCTCGACTGCGATGGTCCAGGCCTCGCCGTCCGGCCTGAGGCCCATCGCGCGCATCTCGCCATCGATCCCGACGAGTCCGTCGGAAATCCCATGATCGCGCAGGGTCTCGGCGAGCCGGTCGACGCCATAGCCTTTGGCAATGCCGTTCAGGTCGAGTGTAACGGGCTCAGCCTTGCGCAAGTGGTTGCCATCGAACGCCAGAACTTCGTGCGCCGGGCGGCGCGGGTTTTTCATCGCGGCGCGGATGCCATCCGGCGCTGCGGCCTCAGGCCCGAAGCCCCAGGCCGTCACTGCGTCGCCCATGCCGACGTCGAAGGCTCCGTCAGAGGCGCGGCCGATTTCGAGGCCGAGGCGCAGGACCTCGCGCAGTCGCGCGGGAACCGCGATCCATTCGCCCACCGGCGCCGCGTTGAACCGCATCAGGTCGCTGTCTGGCTTCCAGGTCGACATCTGTCCGTCCACTTCGTCCACGGCCGCCTGCAACGCCGCGCGGATCGGCGCCGGGTCGAGACCGGGCCCTACGAAGAACACCGCCGACCAGCGCGTGCCCATGGTCGGCCCGTTCAGGGCGATCCGCGCGCTCTCAGTAGACATCTTCGACATACCGTCCCTCCGCCTTCAGAACTGCCGGTGTCAGCCCGGTCGGCGCGAGGATCTCGGCGAGCGCATCGGCCACGCCGGCCGCCATGTCGCGCCCGCCGCACACCATCACCCGCGCGCCGTTGCGGATGAGTTCTGCGACCTGAGTGGCCTCGCCGCGCAGCGCGTCCTGCACGTAGTGGGGACGCGCCCCGCGTGAGACGGACGTGACAAGGCGGCTCAGACGCCCCTCGTCCTGCCATGTCGCCAGCTCCTCGCCGTAGAAGAAGTCGCTGTCGGGATGGCGCATGCCGAAGAATAGGTGGACGGGCCTGCGGCTTGCGTTGCCGCGGACAATGCCCGCGAGCGGCCCGACGCCAGTTCCTGCGCCGATCAGGATCAGCGGCCCACGGCTCCGGCCCGGACGGAAACCCGGGTTGCGGCGGAGGAAGGCGGCCACCGTCTCGCCCGGCTCGAGCGCCGTGAGCTGGCCTGAGCAGAGGCCGCCGGGGTGCTTCTTGACCACGATTTCGATGAAGCCGTTGCGGTGCCCAGAGGCGAGCGAATAAAGCCGCGGGACGGACCCGCCTTCGGGCAGAATGCCGATCAGGTCGCCCGCCTGGAACCGGGCGAACCCGCCCCGGAGCAACCGTTGCCAGAGCGAGGCGCGCGGCAGGGTGAAGCGGAGGATGGCGGTCGGGGCCTGCACCTCGGCGCCGTAGTCGCGGCGCGAGACAAGGGTCAGCGTCTCGGTGGTGGGCAGGACGGGCTGGTGCGACAATTCCAGCGCAATGCCGAGCACGTCTCCAAGCGCACGACCCCAGCGGGCGAAATCCTGCGGGGACTGGCGGTCGATGGTGTCGAGCGGCAGAAGCTCCGGCCAGCCCCTCGCTTGCGCTGCTACCGCAACGTCCTTGGCAAAGGCGCTATAGGCCGGAAAACTCCGATCTCCGAAACCAAGCACAGCCATGGGAATATCCGGCGCCCCGTCGAGGGCGTTCAACCGGTCGAGGAAGCCCTTCGCCGAGGCCGGCGCCGCCCCGTCGCCATAGGTCGCGGCGAGCAGGATGATCCGCTGGGCGTTGGTGTAGCGGTCCGGGGCGAAGCCCGACATGGGGCCGACATGGACACTCTGCCCGGCTTGCGTCAGCGCGGCGTGCAGCGTCGCGGCAAAGCCCCAGGTGCTGCCGCCCTCGCTCCCGACAAGCAGGACCGTCTCGGCGCGCCCCGCGGACTGGTTGCCCCGGATGCGCGGCCGACCGCGTCGCCCGGCGAGCCAGACCAGGACGCCGGTCGCGCCCATTGAGGGTACGCCGAGCGCCATGAGCCCGAGCACGAGGCCAAGCGTCGCCGCACCCTGTCCGGTGTGCAGCATGTAGATGGTCTCCGACAGGCGCTCCCATCCCGTCAGGTCGGCCCAGGCCAGGAGGGCCCCGTCGCCCTGATCGAGGTATCCGGTTCCCCGGTCCGTCTTGAGCGTGAACACGTCCGTCGGGTCGCCGGGATAGGGAAAGCTCAGCTCGCGCAGTTCGGCGACGGGCGTCTGCCGAAGCGTGGGCATCTCGTCCGGCGCGAACCCCGTCTCTCCACTGACTTCGGTCGGGGCGACCGCTATGACGCCTCCATCCGGCAGGAGATCGAAGGTAGATGCCGTCATCCAGAGGGCGGTCGTGGAGGACAGAACGAGGCCGACGACGGCGATCCGGGCGATCTCGACGTGCAGCCTGCCTGCGAGCGGACCACGCAAGCGCGCGAACCAGTGCCGCCAGCCGCCCGCCCGCCGCACGACAAGCGCGGTGCCGGAGAGCGAGAGGACCAGCATGGCTACAGCCCCTGCAGCCATTGCGATGCGGCCGCCATCCCCGAGGAACAGCGACCGGTGCAGGTTGGTCAGCCACCGTTCGGCCTGGTTCGGGTCGCCCGAGGCCACGCCCTCACCCGTCGCCGGGTCGATCACGGCGGCGCCCGGCGCGCCCTGGTCGAACCAGTAGGCGGTGATCCGGCCCGAGGGTGATCGGCGGATCTGCTCGACGCCCGGATAGACTGCCTGGATGCGGTCCGCGAGGGCGGCGACCGTGAGCCCGGTCTCCGCCTGCGGGGCGGCAAGCCGTTCGGCCGCAGGGAAGACCGACAGCGCCGCCCCACTCAGCGCGAGGATCGTGACGAGCGCGAGGGCCAGAAGACCCGGCCAGCGATGGAGTGCACGGATCATGGCCTCGCTCCTCACATCTTGTAGGCGAAGCTGGCGATGTAGCGGCGGCCCTGCACCGGCGTGCCCGCGCCATCGGTCGTGAGCGGGACGGCCACCTCGTTCGGGCTGTCGCGCATGTCCTCGACGGCCGCGTCGATGTGGAGCGTGTAGCCCGCGTCGAAGAGCGCGTCGGCCACGTCGAGCGTGATCTCGAGCGTGCGGCCCGCGCCGACGCTGGCGCCGGTGATGCCGTTGATCTGCGCGGTGTCGCCGCCCGTGGCGCGGTACCAGTCGCTAAGGTGCTCGTAGTACTTGGACTTGCCGCCGGCCATCCACAGGCTGCCAACATAGGCGCCCGAGGCGTCGGTGACGTAGAGCGCGAGGTAGGCCCCGTCGCCGCCATAATTGTTGAGGGTCGTGGTCAGGGTCACCGGCCGCGCCATGGCGAGGCCGGGAAGCGTCAGCGCCGTCGTAAGCGCGAGCGTTGCGAGAAGCGATTTCATCGGCTTGATCCTTGTTCGGAGAGGGGCTCGAGAGCGGTTCAGTTCACCTGAACCTGCGGAGGTGCGCCGTTCCCGAAGAGACCGTTCTGCGGCGGGGCGACCGTGCCAGCGGGCGCGGGATTGCGTGCGCCGCCCCGACAATCGTCGTCGTCATCATCGTCGTCGCAATCATCGTCATCGTCGTCTTCGTCGTCGTGTCCGCGACGCGAACCGTTCCGCCAGCGGTCGTCGTCGTCGTCATCGTCGCTTGCGAGAACGAGCGGCATGGCTTGCGATGAGTCATCGAAGAGCGCGGCGATGGGCCGAAGGACGCTATCGGCCGGGGCTTGCATCGCGCTCCAGGCGGGGACGCCGATCGCGGCGGTCAGCGCCGTGGACGCGACCAGAAGTGTCGGGGTCTTTTTCATGGCAGGGTCTCCTTTCGTCTGCTGAGGACAATCTGGAGACGCGACCTGAGGGCTTCCTGACGCGGCAGCGTTTCCCGCTTCAGCTTGCCGTCAGGAAGAGAGCGGCTTCGGACGAAAAAAGAGGTCGCCTGTGAGGGCGAGGACAGGCGGGGCCGAAGGGACGGTCGGCCTTGGGTATGGGTGCCGTCAGGCGATGTCGCCGTGACCGGGGCCGCGCGTGTCGCCTGTCACCATGGCGCGCGCCAGGTTCTCGTGGTGCCGGAAAGAGGCCAGCACGACGCCGCCCACATGCAGCGCGGCGAGCAGCAGCATCAGGTTGGCAAGCGTCTCGTGGACCTCCTTCAGTGGGCCCTCGACCTCGCCCCGCGCGCCGTATTCGTGCTCGTCACCATCGTCGTCGGCCCAGGCGGGCGCCACGGTGGCGGGCATGGACGGCAGCATGGCAAGACGGGCTTCGTCCTCCATGAGCCAGCCGGTGAAGGCCGTCCCGGACAGCGTGACCAGCAGCGCCACAACCATCGCCGCGCCCGCCGGGTTGTGACCGAGGTAGCGCCGCTCGCGTCCGCGGGTCATGTCCCCGAGATAGGCCAGCGTCTCGCCGGGGCCTTTCAGGAACTGGGCGAAGCGCGCGTAGCGACTGCCGACGAGGCCCCAGACCAGCCGGAAGGCCACAAGTCCGGCGACGGTGTAGCCTGCGACCTCGTGGACAGGTTGCAGCTCGTCCGCAGTCAGCCATGCGGTCGCGAAGGCCGCGACCAGACCCCAATGGAAAACCCGGACCAGCGGATCCCAGACACGGACCTTGCTGCTCGGCGCCGTGTTCATCTCTGGCGCCTGGTGTGAGATTGCGTCAGCCATCGTCGCCTCCTTCGCGATCCCGGCGGGGGCGATCGTCGTCGTCCTGGTCCTCGTATTCGAATTCGATCACCTGGAGCGTCGCCGGATGAACGGTCACCTCGATCCGGCGCCCCTCGGCGTCGCGGCCGTCGATCTCGTAGCAGCCGTCGTCGATCTTAATCCGGCGCACCGTCCAGCCGTTTTCCTCGGCCAACCGGGCGACGGCGTCGCGCGGCTGCCAGTCGGCCATCGGCACGAAGCAGTCGTCGTCCGCCAGCGCGACTCCGGCCGGGAAAACCGCGAGAAAGCCGAGAATTGTCAATGTCTTCTTCATAGGCCAAACTCCTCGATGCGGCCATCTTGACGAAATTCATGCGCGGCGAAGCTGACGGCAGCCTGAAGGGACGTACCGCGCCTCTTCAGCTTCGTGTCAGCCAGACGGATCATGGAGGTCATCGGAAGAGGACGGGAACAAGCATGCGCATCCTGCTGATCGAGGACGACACGGTGCTTGGCGCGGCGGTGCGCGACCAGATCGCGGCCGATGGGCAGTCGGTCGATTGGGTGATGCGCCTCGATGCGGCCGGCGACGCTGTGAAATCCGCGTCCTACGACCTGATCCTGCTCGACCTGATGCTGCCGGACGGTCGCGGGTTCGGCTTCCTGAAGAGCCTGCGCGCGCGCGGAGACGTGACCCCGGTCATCATCCTGACCGCGCTCGACCAGGTGTCGGATCGGATCGAGGGGCTGAACGCGGGCGCCGACGACTATCTCGTGAAGCCCTTCGATCTCGCTGAGTTGTCCGCGCGGATCGGGTCTGTCGCTCGACGCTACAGCGGCAACCCGAACCCCATCGTCACCCACGGGCCCCTGGAAATCGATCTCGCCGCCCGGAGCGTTCATCGCGACGGCAAGCCGGTGCAACTGACCGCAAGGGAATGGGCGCTGTTCGAAGCCTTCCTCGCACGTCCCGGTCAACTCCTGTCCAAGGCTCAGCTGGAGGAGAAGCTTTACGCCTTCGACGCGGAGGTGGAGAGCAACACCATCGAGGTCCATGTAAGCCGCCTGCGCAAGAAGCTGGGGACGTCGGTCATCGAGACCGAGCGCGGCATGGGCTACAGGCTGGGCCGTCCATGAGATGGCCCGCGAGCCTTCAGGGCCGACTCGGCCTGTCGCTCGGCCTGGCGCTTACGGTGCTGTGGCTGCTCGCGGCGACGGTGACGGCCGTGATCGTCCGGGGCGAGCTGGACGAGGTCTTCGACAGCGCCCTGCGGGAGACTGCGGAACGGATCCTGCCGCTTGCGGTGACCGACATCGTCGGCCGGGAAGATCAGGGCGTGACGCAACGGCTCGCGCCCATCCGGGAGCACGACGAGTTCTTCACTTACCTCGTGCGGGATGCCGAGGGGCGCATTCTGCTGCAATCCCACGCGGCCGACGCGGCGGTATTCCCGCCCTGGAACGGACCCGGGTTCCGTCAGACCGCCACCCACCGGTTCTACAGCGACGCAGCGCTTCAGGACACGATCCGGATCATCGTGGCCGAGCCGCTGGCCCATCGCGCGTCGGTCGCGCGTGAGATCCAGATGGGCCTCGGCCTGCCGCTGCTCATTGTGCTGCCGATCGCGCTGGCGGCGATCATTCTTGCCGTTCGCTTCAGCCTCGATCCGCTGCGCCGGTTCCGTGCTCGGCTGGAGGCGCGCGGCGCCCGCGACCTGTCGGAGGTTCCTGCCAACGATCTGCCGACGGAGATTGGTCCACTGGCCAACACGCTCAACGGCCTTCTGGCCCGCTTGCGCGAGGCGTTCGAGGCCGAGCGCAGCTTTGCTGCGAACGCGGCCCACGAGTTGAGAACGCCGTTGGCCGGCGCAATCGCTCAGGCGCAGCGGCTGAGGGCGGAGACGCAGGAGCCGGCCACCGAAGCGCGTGCCGCCGAGATCGAGGCGACGCTCAAGCGCCTGACCCGGCTTTCCGAACGCCTCATGCAGCTTGCGCGGGCCGAAGGAGGGCGGCTGCGGATGGACCGGAGCGGGGACCTGAGGGCGGTCGCCCGCGTGATGGTGGACGATCTTGAGCGCGCCAGCACGAAGGACCGCATCGCGCTGACGCTGCCGAGTACAGCCGTCATGTCCGACATCGACCCCGACGCCTTCGCCATCCTGTGCCGCAACCTCGTGGAAAACGCGCTCCGGCACGGAGCCGAAAACACGACGGTCGACGTCACGTTGACCGCGGACGGGCTGCTGTCTGTCGCGAACGACGGCCCGGTCCTGCCACGCGACACGCTCGACCGCCTCACGGCGCGCTTCGAAAGGGCGAACGCGAATGCCGACGGTAGTGGGCTCGGCCTCGCCATCGTCGCCGCCATTGCCGGCCGGATCGGCAGCTCGCTCGTTCTGGAGTCGCCACGTCCGGGTGCATCATCCGGTTTCCAGGCGTCGATCAGGTTGCCAACCGAAGTCCCGGACACCACTGCGAGGCGCGACGCGTAGCAGGAGACGGGGTGCCGGAACATCAGCAAACCCGCGCTTGGTCCCGCATCACGGCATAATCGGCCATCATGTCCGCGACCGCCGAGCCCTCCGGCAGGAGAGCCAGTTCGTCGGCTGCCTGCGCCTGAAACTCCCTGCTGTATTCGACGACCGGCGGACATGCCCCGTGTCCGCCGACGTCAGAACTGACTGTCGCGCAGCCGCTCAGCCAGATCGTCGCGAGAACGAGGGCGACGCGCGGCCGCCTCGAGCATCCGTCTCTGTGCGTCATGGGTTTTCTCCATGGTCTCGAGCCGTTCGACCAGCCGGCCGGCGCGCGCGCCGGAGCGGCGCAGGAAAAGCAGGAACAGAAGGATCGCGAGTGCGATGACGCCGTAGCGGAGCGCCGTACGCGCCCATGCCGATCCGGCGAGCGTGGCGAGGAGCCCGCCGATCACCGCCGCCCCCGGCGCCAGTCATCGAGCCGGGCGTAGATCGTGACCGCGATGCCACCCAGCGCCACGGCGATGAACACCCAGCGGAGCGCATCGAGATACGGCACCAGCGGCAGGATCGCGGTCTGGGTCTCGGCGAGGACGCTCTGCGCCACCTCGACACCCGCGGCACCCAGCGTCGCCACTCCGGCCGCGCCCCCACCCTTCATGGTGCGGCTGTCAGCCAGCGCCTCGCGCGCGGGCGGCGTCTCCGTTGCAAATGCCGTCGCCCGTACCGGGAACCGCTCGCCCCACAGTCGCGCCGGTCCGAGATCGACATGGATGAAGCCGGAGCGCGGGTAGAAGCCGAAGCCGAGGAACCCGACCGCGCGCGCTGCCGCCTCGAACGCCACCGGGTCGTGGTTCGCCATGGCGATGTCGAAGGCGGCGCCGTCGAGGTGCTTCGATCGGGTCGCGCCGCCCACGGCGCGGTTGTGCTCTGGGCTGCGATAGGCGGAGCGGACGATCAGCGGCTTGCCCAGCCGGTCACGCAGCGCCTGCAGCTTGTCGAGCGCGGGCGCGTTGATCAGCAGCTTGCCGGTGCCCCGGCAGGCGATCTCAGCGGGCGAAAAGTTGGGCCAGCGCCAGGCGCTCTCCGGCACGTCGCGCCAATGGCGGTGAAAGGTCGTGGTCATGTTGTCCTCCAGAATTGAAAAACCCGCCTTGAGGCGGGTGCGGTTGGCCTGATGGATGGGCATGGACGCCGCTACGGGCTGCCACCGAAGATCTTGAGCTTGATGGCGATGCCCGCGAGCAGCGCCAGCATGACGCCAGTGGTGATCATGCGGACGGCGGTCTGTATCGCCGTCCGGCGCACGATCCGGATGCAGTCCACCAACGAGCGCAGGTCGCGGATATCGAGCGCGGCCTCGTCGCCTTCCAGCCCGACATCGGCCAGCGCACGCTTCGCACCTACTTCGGCGGCGCGCGCCAGGATCGCCTCGAACTCGTGCTCCGGCATGCGGACGAAACCGTCCTCGGGTCTTTGGGGTGCCATGGCGCGCCTCCCTCAGCCGATTTTCGTGCCCCAGAAGGACGTGTGGTCGGCGGCGAAGTAGCCATCCGCGACCCGGAAATACCCCTGCAGCTCGACGGTGTCGCCCGCGGTGAGCGGCACCATGGTCTGAAGCCAGATCGCGGTGGCGAGCGAGACGTGGGTGGCGGAGATTTCGCCGAGGGAGCCGCGGATTTCCGTGGTGCCGTTCAGCACCAGCCGCCCACGCATTCGAGCCGTGGCGCTGGCGTTGATCTTGTAGAGCAGCGTCGCGCCGAAGAGGTAGGTGCCGTCGACGGGGGCCACGAACCGGTTGTTCGCGGCGTCGAAGGCCCCCTGATCGTTGTAGTCGGTGTTGTTCAGGCCGATCTTCGTCCAGGCCCCGACGCCGACGTAGTTGTCGTAGTTGGTGTAGGCCTTGAACCGGGGCAGCCGGGGCTGGTCGACGATGCCGGTGGCGTTGTCGACGCTGAGCCCGTCGAAGAAGGTGCTGCCGTCGGCGGAGACTGCGAGGCGGAACCGGTCGGAGCCAAAGAGGCCCATCAGCGCCTTGGTGACGTAGCCGGTCTGCAGAGTGAGCCCGAGGTCGTCGCCCGCGGCCTCCTTGTTCATGGTGTAGAACAGATCGCCCGTGCCGCCTTCGGCCATCGTCTTGGCGGTCCAGAGCGCGGCGTTCAGCTTGGCCGAGAACGGGTTCGACGCATCCGCGGTGGTGCCGAGCCCGATCAGCGCCATGTTCTGCAGCGTCGCGGGCGTGGTGCCGATCCAGGTCGCGCCGTCGTAGACCAGCAGCAGCCCCTCGTCCTCGACCCACGCCCGCCAGCCGGTGCGCGGCGGCAGGCGCAGCCAG
>NZ_SOKV02000062.1:0-15124 GCF_004407025.1 Paracoccus sp. DMF | reverse complement strand
CCAGTGGAATCCCGTTTTGTCAACATGACCTAAGTTCTGGAAGTATGACGTTGCCCTTTGCTTAACCGGGCGCGGCGAAAAGGAAATTGTCCCGTTCGCTATCCCGACCGACTACACGGTTGAACATCTGGCTTTGGATACGAAAGAAGCCGCCTGATCCCATGAGACGGATCACCGCGCTAGCCGTAAAGACAATGTAGGACTGGCGCGGCCCGGTGGTAGCTTCCCATGAAACGCGCTGCGATTAGACGGTGAGTGCGCGACCTTATTCCGGTCAAACCCCGTCATGGTGCGGCGACTAACCTTTCGGTCGCGCGGCACCAAAGAGCCTTACTTAGTGGTGATGATTGGAAGGGCGGGGAGCGATCCTCGCCCTTTCTGCTGGGCGGGTGAGTCCGGGGAACGGGTGCCGCGCACCGTGTGGAACACACATATGGTTGTAACACATGCGATCCGCGTTGCGCTGCTAACTATCTGAATTTTAACAGGAAAATTCAATGGCTGGGGCGGTAGGATTCGAACCTACGGTACACGGTACCAAAAACCGTTGCCTTACCACTTGGCCACGCCCCAACTCTGTGGAGGCGTATCTAGCCAAGCTGGCAGGGGGGTGCAAGAGGCATTTCCGAATTTTCTTGTGGACGAAAGTTCAGGCCGGTAAGCGCCCGCCATGGAACAGTTCGATACCGTCATTCTGGGTGCCGGCGCGGCAGGGCTTTTCTGCGCCGGCTCGATTCTCGTCGAGGCGCCGGGCGGCGCGGGACGCATCGCCGTGCTGGATCACGCCAGGGCACCGGGCGAAAAGATCCGCATCTCGGGCGGTGGGCGCTGCAATTTCACCAACCTGGCGAGTGCGCCCGACCGCTTTCTGTCGCGCAATCCGCGCTTCTGCGCCTCGGCGCTGGCGGGGTTCACAGCGCGGGATTTCGTCGATCTGGTGGACCGGGCAGGCATCGCCTGGCACGAGAAGACGCTGGGGCAGCTTTTCTGCGACGGCAGCGCGCGGCAGATCGTCGACTTGCTGCTGCATCGCATGCGCGGCTGCGAGTTGCGGCTGGAGACGAGGGTCGATGCGGTCGATCCCGAACCGGGAGGCTTCGTGCTGCGCGGGCCGCAGGGCGCGCTCAGGACGCGGCGGCTGGTGGTGGCCAGCGGCGGCAAGTCGATCCCGAAGATGGGGGCGACCGGTATCGGCTACGACATCGCCACGCGCTTCGGGCTTGACCTGGTCGAGCCTCGGGCCGGGTTGGTTCCGCTGACCTTTGCCGCGCAGGATCTGGACCTGTGCCGGCCGCTGGCAGGTCTGTCGCTGACCGCCGAGGTCGTGCATGGCAGCGGGCGCGGCCGGACGCGGTTTCGCGACGGGTTGCTCTTTACCCATCGCGGGCTGTCGGGACCGGCCATCCTGCAGGTCTCGAGCTTCTGGCGGCCGGGCGAGCCGATCATCGTCGATCTGGCGCCCGAGCTTGATCTGTCGGCGGCGTTGCGCGAGCTGCGCGGGCAGGGCGGTCGGGTCGCCCTTGGCACGGCTCTGTCGCGCTGGCTGCCGACGCGGCTGGCCGAGGCGGTCTGCGCCGAGCTTGGCCTGGCCGGCGCGCGGCTGGCCGACCAGGGCAATGCGGCGCTGGATCGCCTCGCAAACCGGGTCAATCGCTGGCAGCTGCGCCCCGTCGGCTCGGAAGGCTGGCGCACGGCCGAGGTCACGGTGGGTGGCGTCGACACGCGCGGGCTCGATTCGCGCAGCATGCAGGCCAAGGCCGTGCCCGGGCTCTATTTCATCGGCGAGGTCGTGGACGTCACCGGCTGGCTTGGCGGCTACAACTTCCAATGGGCCTGGGCCTCGGCCCATGCCGCGGCCAAGGCCATCGCGGCCGGCTGATCAGCCCATCACCGGATCGGATTTCGCCAGCGCGTCGAACCGCATCAGCGAGGCGACCAGGTCCGGCATGCGGTCCAGCTGGATCATGTTCGGCCCGTCCGAGGGCGCGTTGTCGGGATCCTGATGCGTCTCGATGAAGACGCCGGCGACGCCCAGCGAAACCGCGGCCCGCGCCATCACCGGCGCGAATTCGCGCTGCCCGCCCGAGGAGCCGCCCTGGCCGCCGGGCTGCTGCACGGAATGCGTGGCGTCCATGATCACCGGCCAGCCGGTGCGGGCCATGATCGGCAGGCTGCGCATGTCTGCGACCAGGGTGTTGTAGCCGAAGCTGACGCCGCGCTCGGTCAGCATGATGCGCCGGTTGCCGGTCGAGGCGACCTTGTCGGCGACGTTCGGCATGTCCCAGGGCGCCAGGAACTGGCCCTTCTTGATATTGACCACCGCGCCGGTCTCGCCCGCCGCCAGCAGCAGGTCGGTCTGGCGCGACAGGAAGGCCGGGATCTGGATCACGTCGACCACGGCGCCGGCCATGCGGGCCTGCGTGATGTCATGGACGTCGGTCAGCACCGGGCAACCGATGCGGGCGCGCACCTCTTCCAGCATGCGCAAGCCCTCTTCGATGCCGATGCCGCGCCGGCCCTTCAGCGAGGTGCGGTTGGCCTTGTCGTAGCTGGCCTTGAAAACATAGCCCGCGCCGGCCCGGCGGCAGGCCTCGGCCATGGTCTCGGCGATCATCAGGGCGTGGTCCAGCGTTTCCAGCTGGCAGGGGCCGGCAATCACCGCCAGCGGCAGGTCGTTGCCGAAGGTCACGTTGCCGATCTGGACATGGTTCATGAGGACACCTGTTCGCGCAGGATCGAGGCCGTCAGCGAGAGCATCAGGTAGATGCCCGAGAAGATCAGGAAGGCGACGATCGTGTTCTGGAAAGCCTTGGGATAGGTCGCCTCGTCCGGGGGGACGGGTGCGACCGAGAGCGAAAGATAGCGGACCTGCTTGTTGGCCTCGATCCGCGCATTCTCCATCTGCGCGGCGGCGGCGGCCAGCAGCTCCTGCCGGGTCATCAGGTCGGATTCGGCGATGCGGATCTCGCCCGAGATCGAGGCCAGCGAGCCGCGCGCATTGCTGTCCTCGGTCAGCTGGCCGCGGGTGTCGGCCAGCATCTGCTCAAGCCGGCCGATATCGCCCTGGACGCCGGCGACGCGGCTCTGGTTCGGGCGGGCGTTGGATTGCAGCTGGCCCAGTTCCAGCTTCTTCTCGGCCAGCTGGCGCTCGAGCTCGGCGATATGGCCCATGATGACCGAACCCTCGGCCACCGGGTCGAGCACGCCCAGCTTCTGCTGCAACTCCTGCACCCGCCGCTGGGCTTGCAGCACCTTTTCCTCGGCGTCCTGATAGCTTTCGACCGAGCCCTTCATCTGGTCCTCGCGCAGGCGCGCGGTCATCTGGTCGACCTGGCCCTCGGCATATTTGATCAGGGCCAGCGAGAATTCCTGGCTGAGCTTCGGATCCGGCGCGATCACCTCCATGTTGACCACGCCCTCGGTCGGGTCATAGCCGATCTTCACCGAATTCTGGTACAGCTTGTAGGCCTGTTCGTTGGTCGCATCGGACGCCAGGCGCAGCACCGGGTCGATGGCGGGGTTCTGGAACGCCTGCTTGAAGCCCAGGTCCTTGTCGAGCCGCAGCATGGCGTCGCGCGAGGTCAGGTAGCTTTGCACCGATACCGAGTCGGTGTTGGTCGCCAGCTGCGTGCCGCTGAACAGCCCGCCCAGGCTGCCCGAGCTGGATTTCTCGGCCTGCTGGATCTGGAACTGCGAGATGGTGGCGTAAAGCGGCGTCGCGACGGTGAAGTAATACCAGGCCGCGATCACGGTCGGCAGGCCCACCAGCGCGATCAGCCGTGCCGCCAGCATCATCAGCTTGCGGCGCCGGCGGCGGGCGATGTCCTGCTGGATGCGGATGATCTCGGCGGCGCGGCGATCCTCGGTCAGCGCCTCGCGCGAGGGCAGGTTGGTCTGGCCGGGCGGCAGCGGCACGATCTCGCTGCCGCGGCCGCGGCGTGCGGGGCTGTTCTTGCGGGTCGGCACCGGCATGGTGTTCGGCGCAGCCTCGGCCTGGGCCCGCGCGCCCTCCTCGGACAGGATCTTGCCGACGGCGGCGCGGTGGAACGGGTCGATGCCGCGATCGCGCAGCATCACCACCGCCTCATGGTCCGATTCGACGTCGATCTCGTGCATGGCGGCGATGCGGCGGGCCATGCGCAGCTGGCGGTCGGTCAGATTCTCGGCCCGGACGGCGGCGATGCGCTCGGCCATCGGGGTTGGCGCCGATGCGGCCGGCGCCCGCGGCGCGGCGCCGGGAAAGCGCATGTCGCCGAAGCCGTCGTCGCCGGCCGCCGCCGCGAACAGCTCCTCCGGCGCGGTCTGCGGGCGCTGCGCCGGGTCGCGTTTCTGCACCGAGATCTGCACCTTGCGCGCCGTCTCGACCGCATTCGAGCCGCGACTGACCGCCAGGACCGATTCCTCGCGGGTGATGCGATAGGCGCGGGCCTTAGGCGGTGTAGTCATAATATTGCTTGGCCTCTTCGAGGGTTTCGAACTGATAAAGCTTGCCGTTGCGCAGCACCGCGGCGGAGCTGCAGAATTTCTCGATGGTCTGCGCCTGGTGCGAGACCACCACCACCGTCGCCGATTTCAGCCGGTCATACAGGACGGAGCCGGCCTTGCGGTTGAACTCCGCATCGGTGGTGGTCGGCATGCCCTCGTCGATCAGGTAGACGTCGAATTCCAGCGCCAGCATCAGCGAGAAGGTGAAGCGCGAGCGCATGCCGGCGCTGTAGGTGCCGACGGGCATGTCGAAATATTCGTCGATGTCGGTCAGCCAGCGGCAGAACGCCTCGACATAATCCGGGTCGAGCCCATAGATGCGGGCGATGAAGCGGGCGTTTTCGTTCGCGCTCATGGTGCCGGTGATGCCGCCCATGAAGCCCAGCGGGAACGAGACCCGGCAATCGGTGCGGATCGTGCCCTCGTCGGGCTTTTCCAGCCCGCACATCATGTTGATGATCGTGGTCTTGCCGGTGCCGTTCGGCGCCAGGATGCCCATCGAGCGCCCCAACTCGATGCGGAACGAGGCCCGTTCGAGGATCACCTTGCGCTGCGTCCCGGTCCAGAACGACTTGGAGACATCGTCGAATTCGATCATCAGCCCGTCCCGAGCCGCGCTTTTGCTGCGGCCGCCATGTTGAACCCGCCGCACGTGCTGCCCGGCGGATTTCGCGGACATTATGCGCAGGGGCCTGCGCTGTCCACCTTGGCCGATCAATGCTTGAAATATCGTGAAGGCCCAACTCTTTTTTATCGGGCATTGCGCGCATATCTGCCGGGGATGACCCGCTCCTCCCAGCTTGTGCATGAGATCTCGGCCTGCCGGCTTTGCGCGCCGCGCTTCGCCGCGACCACGACCCGCCACGCGCCGCGGCCGGTGGTCTGGTTCCGGCCCGGCGCGCGCATCCTGATCGTGGGCCAGGCGCCCGGCCTGCGCGTGCATGAAGCGGGGCGGCCCTTTGCCGACCGCTCGGGCGACCGGCTGCGCGACTGGATGGCGGTTTCGGCCGAGGAATTCTACGACCGGCGCCGCGTCGCCATCGTGCCGATGGCCTTCTGCTTTCCGGGCTATGACGCCAAGGGCTCGGACCTGCCGCCGCCGCCGCTTTGCGCGCTGACCTGGCGCGACAGGGTCATGGCGCGGCTGCGGCCCCGGCTGACGCTGCTGGTCGGTGGCCATGCGCAGCGCTGGCACCTGGGCGCGAAGGGCGGCGTCACCGCCACGGTGGCGGGCTGGCGCGATCATGCGCCGCACATCTTTCCCTTGCCTCATCCGTCCTGGCGCAATACCGCCTGGCTGCGGCGCAATCCCTGGTTTCAGGCCGAGCTTCTGCCCGAGCTGCGCGCCGCCGTCGCCGATTTGCTGAGAGAGCCCGATGACCCCGCTGGATGAGCTTTGCCAGATCCCCTTTCACGAGGCCGACGCTCCGGCCCGCGCCCTGATCCTGTCGCGCCTGGCCGATAGCGCGCTTTTCGCCGCGCTGGTGGCGGAACCCGTCGCCGACGCGGCCGAGCTGCGCATGTTCGACCTGCCCGAGGGTCGCTTCGCGCTGGCCTGCGACAACGAGGAGCGGCTGGCGGGCTTCATCGGCGGGCCGGTCGCCTATGTCGGCCTGCCGGGCCGGGTGCTGGCGCAGGCGCTGGCATCCGAAGGGCAGGGGCTGCTGGTCAACCCCGGCCATGCCTCGCAGCTGATGCTGGATGCGCCGATGCTGGCCTGGCTGGTCGAGGCGCTTGAGGCTCGCCCCAGCATGGCATCCGAGTCGGCGGCGCGGCGGCTTGGCGCGCCTCTGCCCGAGGTGGCGGCGGCCTTGGCCGGGCCGCTGGCGCAGCGGCTGGCGGACATGCGCGGGGTGGTGGAAAGCCTGGCGCTGGTGCTGGCCGAATGGCCGGATGGGCGCCTCAGCCATCTGCTGATGCCTCAAGGCGTCGCGGCCGAACACCAGCCAGCCGTCGCCAAGGCGCTGGCCGAGTTGCTGGCCTTCCTGCCCGAACTGCCGGGGGGCGTCGACATCGGCTTCGCGGCGGGCGCGCCGCCCGCAGGCGCCCTGATCCTGGCGCCGCCGCCGCCGGAACCTGCGCCCGAGCCGGTGCGCCGCGATCCCAAGGCGCCGCCGCGGCTGCGCTAGGCGCAAACGAAAACCCGCCCCAAGGGGCGGGTCTTTGCGTGATCATCGGATTGTGATCTTTCGCGAGTCAGGCGCCCCAATGGCGGACCGGGCCGCAGTCCATATGGACGAAGTTCGAGCGCGAATATTTGCCGACGCCCCCCGCCTGGCAGGCGGCAGCGGCCTTGTACATCTGTCCGACCGAGCGCGATTTCAGGCGCAGGTCGGCAGCCTTGCCCACCATGTGCAGCGAGTTCCTGGCCACGCCCGAGGACCGCGAACGCAGCATGGCGTTGGTCTTGGGCGAGCGATAGCCCGACAGCATCATGTAGGGTTCGTTGGTTTGCAGCAGCCGGTGCGAGGCTGCGGCGATGTCGACGGTGCGCGGGTCGATCCCGATCACCTGGCCCGTGCGCCAGTCGCGCATGAACACGTTGATTTCATTCAGGGCGTCGCGGATATATTTGCCATCGACCCAATAGACGGTGTCGATGCTTTCCCCGGTGCGCCCGGAATACATGCGGATGCGGCGGATGTCGCCGGCGCCCCGCAGCAGCCCGAAGGCATTGGCCATAACCGGCGCGGCTGCCACAGTCGTCGCTGCGAAGGCACCAAGAATGCCCCGTCGCGAGATGGTTTCAAACGTCATGTCAGATCGCCTGTCCTGCTTCGTTTGTGTCGCCGCCCATGGTGGAGCGACCCGTCCCGGTTTAGCCGGAACTGATTAAGAATATGTCACCGCCGCGCGAGCGGAGGGAAGCATTTGATTCCGGGCGCGGCGAAGTTCCGCCATTCTCGGCGGGTTTCCGCCGATCGCGCAACCGATTCGGAACCCGGCAGCAGAATTTTGCGGGGGCGTGCTCGGGCCGCATCACCGGTGCAAGAAAAGTCTGCCGGCGCTGGACCGCAAATCCCGCCGATGCGAAGATTTCCGCCACCGGGAAAGGAAATGTAAAAGGTGTCTACCGCAAGATTGATTCGCGCCATGGTTGTTGTCGGGCTGCTGGCCGTCGTGCCGCGCCCGATGCTGGCGCAGGCGCTGGAAGCGGCGCCGGTAGCCACCCTTCCGGCCCCACGGCTGGCCTTTTCCGAACAGGAAATGCAGCTGGCGCGGCAGGTTGCGCGCTTTCCGGCGCTGGCGGATTTCTATGGCACCAACGGGCTGAAGCCGATCTTTCTGGGGCAGGGGGGCGCCGCCCGGCGCGCGGCGCTGATCGACGCGGTGGGGCAGGCGGAATCGCATGGCCTGCCTGCCGCGCGCTATCGCCAGGCGGCCCTGCGCCGGCTGGACGGCTTCGATCCGGATTCCATCGACGAGGAACTGGAATTCGCCCGGGTCTTCGCCGATTGGAGCCACGACATCACCGGCGGCATCCTGGATCCGCGCAAGGTCGAATCCGGCATCCGGCGCGAGGTGACGCGGCCGCGCACCGGCAACCTGCTGCGAGCCTATGCCGGCGCGACCGACCCGGCCTCGGTGCTGGCGGGGCTGCCCTCGCAGGATGCCCGCTATCAGGCGCTGCGCGATGCCTTGGCGAAACAGGCGCGCTTCGTCGTGCCGCAGGGCATGCCGGCGGTGCCCGAAGGACTGTGGCGCGAAGGCACCAGCGATCCGGCCGTCGCCGCGCTGCGGCTGCGGCTGGCCGCCATCGGCTTTGCCGCCGCGCCGACCGCGAGCCCGGTGACCTTCGATGCGCCCCTGGCCCAGGCGGTCGCCGGTTTCCAGCAGGCGGTGGGCCTGCCGGCTGACGGCGTCGCCGGGCCGCGCACCGTCGCCCGGCTGAACCGTGGCACCGGCCCCGAGGCCGACGCCATCCTGGTGGCGCTGGAGCGGATGCGCTGGATGAACGGCCACGACCTGAACGCGCGCCATGTCTGGGTAAACCTGCCCGAGTTCAACGCCCGCATCTATGACGGCGGCCAGGAAATCTTCGAGACCCGCGTGGTCATCGGCAAGGCCAACCAGGAATTCGAAACCCCCGAGTTCAGCGAGACGATGAAATACCTGGTGGTGAATCCGCGCTGGAACGTGCCGCGCTCGATCACCGTCAAGGAATACCTACCTCGGCTGCAGGCCAATCGCAACGCGGTCAGCCACCTGGACGTGGTCGATGGCGCCGGCAACGTGATCGCGCGCGACCGCATCGACTTCCGCAAGTATTCGGCCAAGACCTTCCCTTACCGGATGCGCCAGAAGCCCAGCGACGACAATGCCCTGGGGCAGGTGAAGTTCATGTTCCCGAACCCCTGGAACATCTACCTGCACGACACCCCGACCAAACACCTGTTCAACCAGTCGAGCCGGGCCTATTCGCATGGCTGCATCCGCATCGGCCGGCCGGTCGACCTGGCGCATGAGCTCTTGCGGCCGCAGGTCGCGGACCCCGATGCGGTGTTCTCCAAGGCGCTGGCCTCGGGGCGCGAGACCTATCTGAACCTGCGCCCGCCGGTGCCGGTGCATCTGGTCTATTTCACCGCCTTCCCGGACGAGACCGGGCAGATCCGGCGTTTCCCCGACATCTATGGCCGCGACGCGCTGGTTCACGCCGCGCTGGTCAAGGCCGGGCTGGATTCTGCCGCTGCGGGTGAATAGATACTGCCCCAACGACAGGGGAGCCCGCATGACCGTCACCATCGCCGACCTGGCCCGAGCCCTTGACGCCCGCCTGTGGGGCGACGGCAGTCTGACCGTTACTGGTGCAGCCGAGGCTGGGCAGGCGGGCCCCGGCCAGATCGCCCTGGCGACCACGCCCGCCTATGCCGAGAAACTGGCGCCGGGCGGCATGGCGCTGCTCGCCGACGGCAGCGACCCCGAGGCTCTGGGGTTGAAGGCCGCGATCCTGGTCGCACGGCCGCGCCTGGCCATGGCGGGGCTGACGCGCGCCTTCGATCCCGGCCCGGGCATCGCCCCGGGCATCCATCCAACCACCGTGATCGACCCCAGCGCCGAGATCGCCGAGGGCGCCGCCATCGGTCCCTTCGTGGTGATCGGCGCGCGGGTGCGCATCGGGGCAGGGGCGCGCATCGCCGCCCATGTTTCGATCGGGCCGGATACGGTGATCGGGGTGGATGCGCTGCTCCATCCCGGCGTGCGCATCGCCCATGGCGTCAGCATCGGCGACCGGGTGATCCTGAACCCCGGCGTCTCGATCGGCGGCGACGGCTTCTCTTTCGTCACCCCCGAGAAATCCGGCGTCGAGGAGATCCGCCACACCCTGGGCGAGCGCGCCGAGATCCGCCAGCAGCACTGGACCCGCATCCATTCGCTGGGCGGGGTCGAGATCGGCGACGATGTCGAGGTCGGCGCCAATTCGACCATCGACCGCGGCACCATCCGCGCCACCCGCATCGGTCGGGGCACCAAGATCGACAACCTCGTGCAGATCGGCCACAATTGCGTCGTGGGCGAGGACAGCCTGCTTTGCGGCCTGGTCGGGGTCGCCGGCTCGGCCCGGATCGGCAACCGGGTGGTGCTGGGCGGGCAGGTCGGCGTCTCGGACAATATCTTCGTCGGCGACGACGTGATCGCCGGTGGCGCCACCAAGATCTTCACCAACGCGCCCGCCGGCCGCGTGCTGCTGGGCAGCCCGGCGGTCAAGATGGAAACCCATGTCGAGGCGCAGAAGAACATCCGCCGTCTGCCGCGGCTTTACGCGCAGGTGGCAGAGCTTCGTGAAACTGTTAAGAACTTGTTGGACAAGCGCCCCGACGCCGACAAGGCCTGAATGGAGACCGATATGACAGAAGTCCGCGACCGCATCATCCGCATCGTCGCCGAACAGGCGATGCTGGACCCTTCGGAGCTGAAGCTCGACATGTCGCCGCAGGACATCGGCATCGACAGCCTGGGCCTGGTCGAGTCGATCTTCGCCATCGAGGAAGCCTTCGACATCTCGGTGCCCTTCAACGCCAACGAGCCGGAAAAGTCCGAGTTCGACATCTCGACGCTGGGCGCCATCGTCTCGGCGGTGGAAAAGCTGGTCGCTGAAAAGGCATGAGCGCCAAGAAGCTGAAGGGCGAGAAGCCGCCAAAGGCCGAACGCAAGACCGCCAAGGTCAAGGGCAAGATGAAAAGCGCGACCAAGGCGGCGCGCACTCTGCTGGGCCGCGTCATCATGGGCCGTCACGCCAACGGGATGCGCCGGGTGGCGATCACCGGCATGGGCACGGTCAACGCGCTGGGGCGCGACGTGCCTGCGACCTTCGAGGCCATGCGCGAGGGGCGCTGCGGCATCGGTCCGCTGGAATTCCGCGATGTCGAGCGGCTGGCGATCCGCATCGGCGGCCAGGTTCGCGACTGGGAGGCGGAGACCTATTTCAACCGCCAGCAGATCGTCCTCTACGACAAGTTCACCCAATTCACCCTGCTCGCCGCGCGCGAGGCGGTCGAGCAATCCGGCCTGGTGTTCGAGGGCGAACTGGGCCTGCGCTCGGGCGTGGTTCTGGGCACCGCCGCCGGCGGCATGAACACCTGGGACGAGAATTACCGCACTGTCTATGAAGAGGGCAAGAACCGCGTCCACCCATTCGTCGTGCCCAAGCTGATGAACAACGCGGCCTGTTCGCATGTCTCGCTGGAATACGGGCTTCTGGGCCCCAGCTTCACCGTGGCGACGGCCTGCGCCAGTTCCAACCACGCCATGGGCATGGCTTTCAACATGGTGCGCTCGGGCGCGGCGACGGTGATGCTGACCGGCGGGTCCGAGGCGATGCTGTGCTTTGGCGGCGTCAAGGCCTGGGAAGGCCTGCGCGTCATGTCCAAGGACGCCTGCCGCCCATTCTCGGCCACCCGCAACGGTATGGTGCAGGGCGAAGGGGCAGGGGTCTTCGTCTTCGAGGACTGGGAGCACGCGGTGGCGCGCGGCGCCGACATCCTGGCCGAGGTGGTGGGTTTTTCCATGTCGGCGGATGCGCAGGACATCGTCATGCCCTCGGCCATCGGCGCCGAGCGCACCATCACCAATGCCATGCTGGACGCGCATATGCGCCCCGAGGAAGTGGGCTATATCAATGCCCATGGCACTGGCACGGCGGCGAATGACAAGACCGAATGCGCCGCGGTGGCCCATGCCTTCGGCCATCACGCCGACCGGCTGATGATCTCATCCACCAAGTCGATGCACGGCCACCTGATCGGCGGCACCGGCGCGGTCGAGCTCTTGGCCTGCATCATGGCGCTGCGCGACGGCGTGATCGCGCCGACCATCGGCTATGAGGAGCCGGACCCGGAATGCGCGCTGGACGTGGTGCCGAACACCGCGCGCGAGGCGCGGGTCGAGGCGGTGCTCTCGAACGCCTTCGCCTTTGGCGGCCTGAACGCGGTGATCGCGCTGCGCAAGGCGTAAGAAACGAGAAGCGCCGGTCTGCGGCGCCTTTCTTGCTGTAACGACGTACAAAGAATGCCGCTTCGACCGCGGCACTGCAGCCAGGAATTGGTTTGAAAACCACCCCACCGTTCGGCATTTTCCGTACTTAGCTTGACCATCAAAAATCGGCGGAAGCAGAAAATGCTGCCCGAGGGGGATATTTTCGATGAAGAATAGCTTGAGCGAAGGTTCGTCGATCATCAACGCTTCCTGAATGGAAACGGTGCCGCCGGTCGCCTTTGAGAAGTGTGTTGGGCATTTGTCCCCACTTCCTACGGCAGTAGGGACAGTTGGGGCGGCGGCTGAGTGAACCGGACCGAGATCGTCTGCCTGATGGCTGGTAGGCTCGGTTGCGACGGGGGAGTTAGGGGCCCTTTTTCGACTCGCTGCCTTCAGGCGGCAGACTTGCAGGAAGGCGAACGCGATCATGGTCACGATCGCATATCGGTGCAGGCTCCGCCATGATCGACCCTCGAAATGGTCAAGGCCAACTCTTCCTCGAGTTTCTGATGGGCTTGCTCACCGACCCAGCGGCTTGCCAAAAGCGTAGCGGCGATCCGTCGGCGACGCGGATACGCATGGCAGCGAACCGGGCGGGAGCTGCCTTTCGTGCCGCGCCGCCAACTCACAGTCTGCCACTTCGCATAAGCGCCGCAACTAGCGGGGAAGCAGCGCTTCAGATTTTCACAAACAGCTTCTTGCAATTGAAGATGAAACACTATGATAATCGGGATTGTGCGCAGACATTTAGGTCAAATGCGCCGGAAAGTTCCTTCTTAATCGTGAGGCCGTCGCCCGCTGGTTGTGCTGGCGCCCGGCCATCCGGCCCCGCCTCGCGCGCCCCGCGACGCTGGCGAGGCGCTGGGCCGGATCGGTGGCCGGGTGCGCTCTCGCCAGATGCGCAATGCGCCATAGCACCGCCGCCCCGCGGTTGCGCGGTCCCGCCCAGCGAACGGCCGGCCTCGACCCGGCGCGCGGTCCCGCGGCTTGCCCCGCCGCGCCCCAGCCGGGCGCTCGGCCGGCCGTGGTTGCGGGTGCCCGCAACAATGAAACCCCGCGCCCGCCCCCCTGCGCTGCGCTCCGGGGGGCAGGCGCGGGGTTGCGCCATCGTCGGGCGCCCGCGCGGCTGGCACCGCGCCGGCGCCGCGTCAACCCCCGCCGCCGGGCCGCTGGCGCGTCCCGGCGGCGCCCCTGCGGGGTTTCAGGTGTTGACCCGGCGCCGGCCCGATGCCGGACGCCGCGCCTCCCGCGCCCGCCGATGCCGCCGTATGCGTGGCGCCGGGGCGGGCCTGCCGCTGCGCGGCAACCCCGCCCCTTCGGCCCGCCGGCCCGGCGATCCCGCCGGCCCGGCTCGGGGCGCCGCGCTGCGCTCGGGCTTGCGCCCGGCTCCGCGCCCCGCCCCGGCCTCGGCGCCCGCGCCCGGCGGCGGCGGGCCGGGCCGGTTGCCCGGGGGCGGGCGGGATGGCCGCGCCCCGCCGCGCGGTCGCTGCCGGCGGGCCGCTGCGCGTCCCGCCGGTGGCGGCGCCGTGCCGCTGGCGCGGCCCGGCGCCGGGGCGCGCGACATGAAAAGGCCCCCGGCGGTCGCACCGGGGGAGAATCGGGCGGCGGGCGCCCAGCTTCGGGGCAGGGGGCCGGCGCCGGCTCACTTGCGGGCCTCTGCCGGCCCCCTGCGGATGCGTGGCGCGGACGGCGCGCAGCCTGTGGCACGCCCCATTTCACCGCGCTCTGGCCGGGATTTCCGCCCCCTCTGACGGAAAGCAGCCGAAACCCGGGGTCGAGCCCCGGGGCAGGGGGGGTCAATGCCGGCGGCGGTGCGCGCTTGGCAAGGTGTCCATCAGGTGATCGGACACCGCCCGGGCATAGGTCTGCGGCGCCATGGTCCGAAACTTGCTGGCGATCTGCTCCAGCCGCCAGGCCTTGGCGCGGTGCTCGGCGCAGGCGCGGCGCAGGGTTTCGATTTCGCGGGCCTGCGCGGCGCAGCGCAGGCGCAGGGTGGTGTGGCTTTCCATCGGGTCAGCGCCCGCGGGATAGAATTCGGGCTCCGACATGGCGGGCTCCTGTGCTGGGGTGGCGGGGGTCGCCGTCCGGGCCGATGCGGGGCCCGAACGGTTGCAGCTGGCGGGGGCGGGCGGGGTCGCCCGGCCCCATGAAGTGAGACCACAGAAAAGGCGCCATGCGCACAACCCCCGGTTGAAAAGTGAAGCCCGGGTTAACGGAAAGGTGGATGCGCGCCCCATGTCAAGCCCCGCACGCGGGGACGGTCACGGTCGCGGTCCCGTCGCACAGGTCGGACAGCAGAATACCCCCATGCTCGAGCCAGGTCATCGCATAGGCCGCGATTTCGACCGCCTCGCCCGGTGTCAGGCAGGTTCCCCAGCTCGATTGAAAACCGGCCAAGGACAAGGCCAGATGGCTCTCCGCCTCCGCCCAGGTAGGCAAGGCGAGCGTGACCCCGGCGCGCGAATGCCCAGCGCCGGGGGTTACTGTCGCCCCCGCGCATCCTCCGGCACCGGGTCGCTCGGCGTCTCGCTGTGCTTGTGCGCTGATGATGCCCAACACAAATTGTTGTTCAGCCGCCGCCTTTTCGCGGCTGTGTTTCGACCGTCCGCGATAACGACACCGTCTGCCTCCAGCATCGCCAGCGCCCGTTCCGCGCTCGACATGCTCTGGCGCGTCTCCGTCGCCAGGTCGCGCGCCGACAGGTGGCGCAGCTGAACGGGGTCCAGGTGCGACAGGCAGTAATAGAGCGCCCTGTGATAGCAGGCAGGACGGTCCATTTTCGCAAGGGCTTCCATCGCTTGCGGGAACATCGTGAGAAACCTCCTCGGATAACGACCCCGCCGCGCGGCTTCCAGCTGCACTGTTGCCCCCGTGGCGTCGGTCGTGTATAACACCAGCTGATGCTGATGTTCCGAAGTGTCCGCTTCGTCCATCCATCGTCTTTCCCTCATTCTTGCAGTTCGCACCGTCAGAATAGAGGGAAAGAGCCGAATTGCAATCCTGATAATCTGGATTATGTAACAACGAACTATCGGTTTCTTCTCAGGATTAAGAGTTTGCCCCCTTGCTTGCTGGGCTTCG
The DNA here is from genome assembly GCF_004407025.1 of Paracoccus sp. DMF. NCBI lineage: Bacteria > Pseudomonadati > Pseudomonadota > Alphaproteobacteria > Rhodobacterales > Paracoccaceae > Paracoccus > Paracoccus sp. DMF. The sequence goes on along the minus strand of NZ_SOKV02000062.1, from coordinate 85 downwards.
CGGGCCAATCCGCATCATGCCGTAATCCGTCACCAGCCGGACTGCCGCGGGCGCCCGACGTGCCTTGGAAGGGGCGACGGCGCGT
>NZ_SOKV02000061.1:0-17387 GCF_004407025.1 Paracoccus sp. DMF | reverse complement strand
CCCCTCGATGGGGCCGGCCAGGCGTTCCCCCGGGATATTTTTCCACAAAAGAGAAATCAGGCCGGGCGCCAGAGCCCGCCGCGCCGGGTGAAGCGGATTTGTTCGGGCGGGCGGAAGCCCGGTTCGTCCATCGGCGCGACATGGCGTTCGACCAGCAGGTCGGGGCCGTCGAAATCCAGCGTGGCGAATTCGTTCTGCCGGTCGTCCGGCCGGGCGCAGAGCGCGGTTCCGGCCTGCAGCTGCAGGACCGGCCGGCCGGTTTCGCCCTGGAAGGCGCCGATGGACCACAGATGCAGGTGGCCGGTCAGGACCAGGCCCACGCCGTGATCCTCGAACCGGGCCAGCGCCTCGGGGGCGCCCTTCATCAGCGCCTTGTCGATCTCGGGGCGTTGCTGCATCGGGTGGTGCAGCGCGGCGATGTTGACGCAATCGGGATCGACGCCCTTCAGCACCCGGCCGACCTGTTCGGGCGTGATCACGCCGCGCTGCCAGGCCATGGGATCGACGCTGTTCACGCCCTGCACCCGCACCGCGCCGACATGGCCCACGGGTTCCAGATTGCGGGCGATGGCGCGATGCCAGCGGCTGTAGGGCCGGATCATCCGGTCGGCGAGCTTGTAGAGCGGGATGTCGTGATTGCCCGGCACCGCGATCAGCGGCGCCTCGATCCGGCGCAGGAAGCCGGCCGCCTGCGCGAATTGCGCCGAGCGGCCGCGGTGGGTCAGATCGCCCGTCACCACCACCAGGTCGGCGCGGGCGGCATTGACCCGGTCCAGCAGCGGCTCGACCAAGCCCTCGCGTTCATAGCCGAAATGCAGGTCCGAGAGATGCAGGATCCGCGTCATGCCGCGTCACGGCCGCCGCTTTCGGCCGGCACCAGCAGCTTCAGCGCGCCCTTGCGCACGCGGATCTGGAAGGGCGAATCCATCCAGGTCTTTTCGCCGTCGTGGGCGACGTATTCATGGGCGGGCTCGGTTTCCAGCCGGATCTCCTCGGCGCAGACCAGGTTGAAGTCCTGATAGCGCGCGCTCTTGCCCATGGCCAGCCGCATGGCCGAGCGCACCAGCGGCCCCGGCCGCCGCGCCCGCGCCACCAAGAGCGCCAGCTGCCCCTTGCGCACGCAATCCGCGCCTTCCAGTCCGAAGCTGTCCAGCTGATAGGCGCTTTTCGCCACGAAGGCGAGCGCGGTGGTGAAGCGGCGTTCCTCGCCATGGCTGCGCACCACCAGCCTGAGCGGATGGCGCAGGTTCCACAGCGCCACCGCCGCCGACCAATAGGCGGCGACGCGCGAGCGGCCCCAGCGCTTGTAGATGCTTTCGCGGCGGCGCAGGATCTCGGGATAGGCGCCGAAGCTGACGTTGTTGAGAAAGATCATCCCGTTCATCTCGCCCACGTCGACGCGGCGCAGGACCGGGGCGTCGAAGATCTTCAGCGCCGCCTCGACCGTCTCGCCCGAGCCGATGTCGCGGGCGAAATAGTTGAAAGTGCCGCCGGGGATCACCGCCATGGCGGTGTCGGTTCCGGCGACGGCGCTAGCGACAGCGGCCTGGGTGCCGTCGCCGCCGGCGGCGACGATCAGGTCAAAGCCGCGCTGGACGGCGTCGCGCGCCATGTCGGGCAGCGCCGTGCCCTCGTCGGTGCCGTGGATCTCGAGCTCGGCGACGCGGCCCTGCAGCACCTCGCGCAGGGTTTCGGCGATGTCGGCGCCCTGCTTGCGCCCCGATCCCCGGTTGGCGATCACGCAGACCCGCGCCCGCCCCAGGTCGAAGCCGCCCGCTTCCGCCTCATCCGCCGCGCCGTCGCCCTGTGTGGTCATGCCCTGTCCCCTGGCCCTGATTACGCCTTGCAACACGCGGCAGGGTCTTCGGGTTCCGGCCGCCGCCCTGCGGGATTCCGCCGCGGCGGGAAAATCCTGATCTTTTTACTTGCCTTTTGTCGGCCGCTTTGACAGGTTGCGCGCGGGAAGCCCAAGGGTGGGGCCATATGCCTTGCCCTCTCCCCGCGGGTTGCGGGGTCGCCACCCGATGCCGCCGCAACCTGACCCAATGCGAGAAACTCCGTCCCGTCCTTTTCCCCGCCACGCCCGGCCCGCGCAAGTCGGAAAAGGGATTGATCGGGGAGGAAAATTCTTTGAAACGAGATGCATCATGAATGTCCGCCTGTCCGAGGCGCCCAAGACATCGGCGTCGCCTGTGCCTGATCCAGTTCTTTTCGGTTTCCACGGCCCTTCGGGTCATGTCCTGGCGCGCGGCCCGGCCCGGCGGCTTGCCCCCGGCAATGCCGCGACGCTGGGCGCGCGGGTCGCGGCGGCGCTGGACAAGGCCGGCGCCGACGACCTGATCGGCGGCGCCCTGCCCTTCGACCGCCAGGCCGAGGACTGCCTGTGGCACTGCGGCCGCGCGCCTGCGCCGCGGCCCAGCGGCGTGGCGCCGCAGGGGCTGCCGCTGGCCGGCTGGCGCCTGGCGGCCGAGCCCACCGCCACCGACTACGCCCGCGCCGTCGCCCGGGCGCTGGCGATCATGTATGAGGAATCCGGCCGGGCGAACGCGCTGGAAAAGATCGTGCTGGCCCGCACCCTGCTGGTCGAGGCCGCGGCCCCGATCCCGGTCGAGGCGCTGATGTCGCGCCTGCAGGCCGACCGCACCGTCACCGCCTTTCGCGTCGCCCTGCCCGCAGGGCCCGCGCATCCGCAGGGCCGGATGCTGTGCGGCGCCACGCCGGAGCTGCTGGTCGAAAAGACCGGCCGTCTGGTCAGCTCGCATCCGCTGGCGGGCTCGGCCCGGCGGCTGGCCGATCCGGTCGCCGACCGCGCGGGCGCCGAGGCGCTGGCCGGCTCGGCCAAGGACCACCGCGAGCATGCGCTGGTGGTCGAGGCCATTCTCGACACGCTCTCGCCCTGGTGCCGCGAGCTGAGCTGCCCCGAGGGCACGCGCGTCACCTCGACCCGCAGCATGTGGCACCTGGGCACCCGCATCGAGGGCCGGCTGCGCGACGAGGACACGCCCTCGGTCGTGCTGGCCTCGGCGCTGCATCCGACGCCCGCGGTCTGCGGCGTGCCGACGCCGCGCGCCGCCGGGCTGATCCGCGAGCTTGAACCCGTCGCCCGGGACTTCTATGCCGGCGCCGTCGGCTGGTGCGACGGCAAGGGCGACGGTGCCTGGTATGTCGCCATCCGATGCGCCGAGATCAGCGGCCGGCAAGCGCGGCTTTACGCGGGCGCCGGGATCGTCCCCGGCTCGGACCCGATGGCCGAGGCCGCCGAGACCGGCGCGAAATTCGGTGCCTTCCTGGCCGCGCTGGGCCTGCCGGCCGAGGCCGGGCTGGAGGGCCTGCGCAAGGACGGAGAAGACTGATGGCCCTGCCCGGCATCGCCCCCTATGACCCGCCGACCCAAGGCGAGCTGCCACAGCCGCGCGGCCCCTGGCAGCCGCGCCGCGACCGGCTGGCGCTGCTGGTCCATGACATGCAGCGCTATTTCTGCCGCCCCTATCCCGAGGGAGCGCCGCTGACCCCGGTGGTCGGCAATATCACCCGGCTGATCGGTGCGGCGCGGGCGGCGGGCGTGCCGGTCTTCTATACCGCGCAGAAGGGCGACCAATTCCGCCCCGACCGCGGCTTGCAGGCCGATCTGTGGGGGCCGGGGATGAGCGCCATCCCCGAGCATGAGGAGATCCTGCCGGAACTGGCCCCGGCGCCAGGCGATTTCGTGCTGCACAAGCACCGCTACAGCGCCTTCCAGCGCTCCAACCTGGAACATCTGATGCGCGCGCGCGGCCGCGACCAGCTGATGATCTGCGGCATCTATGCCCATATCGGCTGCCTCGCCACCGCCGCCGAGGCGTTCCAGCGCGACATCGAGGCCTTTGCCGTCGCCGACGCCCAGGCCGATTTCTCGCGCGAGAAGCACGACCTGGCGATGGGCTGGATCGCGGCGACCTGTGGCGTGCCGCTGACGACCGATCGCGCCCTGGCCGCGCTGGCGGAGGAATGACATGCAGCTGACCGGATTTCAGGACAAGACCGCCATCGTGACCGGCGCCGCCGGCGGCATCGGCCGCGCCGTGGTCGCGGCGCTGGTCGAGGCCGGCGCCCGCGTCACCGCAACCGACACCATGGCCGCGCTGGAGGCTGCGCCGGTGCCGGACGCGACGAACCGCGTGCTGGACGTGCGCGATGGCGAGGCCGCCGAGGCGCTGGTGGCCGAGGTCGAGGCTCGGGACGGCCCGCTGGCGCTGGGCGTCCATGCGGCGGGCGTGCTGGCCATCGCGCCGCTGCTGGATCTGCCGGCGTCGGAATGGGACCGGGTGATCGGCGTCAATGCCACCGGCAGCTTCAACGTGACCCGCGCCTTTGGCCGGGCCATGGCGCGGAAGGGCCGGGGCGCCATCGTCGCGGTCAGCTCGAACGCGGCGGGGATTCCGCGCGCCAACATGGGCGCCTATGCGGCCTCCAAGGCGGCGGCAACCATGCTGATCCGCTGCCTGGGGCTGGAACTGGCCGGCCAGGGCGTGCGCTGCAATATCGTCGCGCCGGGATCGACCCTGACGCCGATGCAGACCGGCATGTGGACCGAGGACGGCGGCGCAGGCGAGCGCGCGGTGATCGAGGGCAGCCTGGAAGCCTATCGCACCGGCATTCCGCTGAAGAAACTGGCGACGCCCGAGGATATCGCCGGCGCGGTCATGTACCTGCTGTCGGACCAGGCCGGCCATGTCACCATGGCCGACCTTTACGTCGATGGCGGCGCAACGCTGCGGGCCTAAAGCCTGGCCGCGATCAGCGCCCACCAATTGTTCAGCGTCGGCTCGCGGGCCAGCTCCTCGAAGCTGGCCTCGACGCCGATCTGCTTCAATTCGCTGGAAAACGTCATCACAGCGATGGAATCGAGCCCATAGAGGACCAGGTTCTCGGCGGGCTCGATCTCGCAGTCGTCCTCGATCATCGCGGCGACGCGGGCGGCCAGCCATTCCGGGCTGAGTTGGGTCTTGTCGAGCATGTCGGTCCTTTCAGGCGGTGGCGGCTGCGGCGGCGAGGCTGTCGCGCAACCGGCGCTTGTCGATCTTGCCCACCGCCGTCAGCGGCAGTTCGGGCAGTTGGCGGAAACGGTCGGGCAGCTTGTATTCCGCGATGCCCAGATCCAGCAGATGCCGGCGTAGCGCCGGCGGCGACAGCTTCGCGGCGCCGTCGCGCAAGACCAGGAAAGCGCAGCTTTTCTCGCCCAGATGGCTGTCTTCGACCCCGACCAGCGCGGCATGGGTGATGTCGGGATGGCGCAGCAGCAGGTTCTCGATTTCCTCGGCGGCGATCTTTTCGCCGCCGCGGTTGATCTGGTCCTTGATCCGGCCGACCACGCGCAGGTTGCCGCCCTGGCGCACCACCACGTCGCCCGAGTGATAGAAGCCTTCGGCATCGAAGGCCTTCGCATTGTGCTCGGGGCTGCGGTAATAGCCGCGGAAGGTATAGGGGCCGCGGGTGGCCAGCGCGCCGGGGGTGCCGTCCGGCACCGGGTTGCCGTCCTCGTCCAGGATGCGCAGCTCGTCGTCGGGGCTGATCGGGCGGCCCTGCGTGGTGAAGATCACCTCGGCCGGGTCGGTCAGGCGGGTATAGTTCACCAGCCCCTCGGCCATGCCGAAGACCTGCTGCAAGCGGCAGCCCAGCCGCTCGGGCACCTGCCGGGCGGTCGCCTCGGCGAAGCTGGCGCCGCCGACCAGCATCAGGTCCAGGCTGTCCAGCATGGCGCGGCGCGCAGGCTCTTCCTCGGCCGCGCGCAGCCACAGGGCGACGGCGGGCGGCACCAGCGCCGCCATGGTCACGCGCTGATCCGCGATCAGCTGGAAACAGGCCAGCGGCTCGGGCGAGGGCGCCATGACCACGGTGCCGCCGGCATGGAACACGCCCAGCGTGCCCGGCGAGCTCATGGTGAAGTTATGCGCCGCCGGCAGCGCGCACAGGAAGCGCGTGGCCGACGTCACGCCGCAGATCGCGACGCTGGCGCGGATGCTGTAGTCATAGTCGTTATGGGTGCGCGGGATCAGCTTCGGCGTGCCGGTCGAGCCGCCGGACAGCTGGAAGAAGGCGACCTGGTCGGCGGGCGTCGGGCCGGCCCCGGGCGGCAGCGCGCCCGGCTGCGCCAGGCGCTGCGCCAGGCTCAGCGCCGGCGCATCCTCATCCAGCAGCAGCACATGCTGCGCGCCGCCGGCCCGCAATTCGTCGACGAAGGCGTCGTCGCGGAACAGCTCGTGCCGGCGCGAGGCGATCACCACGCGCGGCGCGATCTGCTGGGCATAGGCGGCCAACTCCAGCCGGCGGTGGCTGAAGAGCGCGTTGACCGGCACCACGCCGATGCGCAGCAGCGCAAAGAACACCACGTAGAATTCGGCCACGTTCGGCAGCTGCACCAGCGCGGTATCGCCATGCCCCAGCCCCTGCCCGGCCAGATGCGCCGCCAGGTTGCGCGACATGCGGTCCAGGTCGGCATAGCTGAAGCGCCGTTCGCCGCAGACCAGCGCCTCGGCCTCGGGCGCCGCGGCCATCTGCGCGTCCAGGATATGGATCAGCGGCTGGTCGATCCAGTAGCCGGCCTGACGATAGCGCTCTGCGAGCTCTGGCGGCCAGGGGCTGAATTCGATCATCTGTGACATCCTGCGATTCGAGACGGCAATATCCCGCACAGGCGACGCGATGGCACCTTGCGCGGATCTGAATAGTTGAGTATTTTTATTCCGCTTTCTCTCTTGAAGCAAGCCAGCCGCGTGCCCTGAGCATTCACAGCCAGCCCTCTCTCGTTCGGAAAGACTGCCACCTGGCCTAAGCACAGGATTTTCATGACGAATCACGATGCGCAAGGGCTGTGGATGCCCCTGACACTGGCACAGCTGGATTTCTGGGAAGAGTTCCGCTTCCACCCCGGAGAATCGGTTTCCACCGTCGCCCATGCCCTTGAATTGCGCGGCGTGACCGACATGACGGCGCTGACCCGCGCCATCGAGGCCACCATCGCCGAGACCGACATCATGGCGCTGCGCTTCGCGCTGGACCCGGACGGCCAGCCGGTGCAGCGGGTCGAGCCCGGCCGGCGGCCGGTGCTGCGCCAGATCGACCTGTCGGGCCTGCCCGACGGCCGGGCGCGGGCCTTCGCGATGATGCAGGCCGATGTCGATGCCCCCCTGGACCTGCTGTCGCAGCCGCTTTCGGCGCAATGGCTGGTGCGGCTGGCCGAGGGGCATTGCCTCTGGTTCAACCGCGGCCATCACATCGCGCTGGACGGCTATGCCATGGGCCTGATCGAGCAGCGTTGCGCCCGGCTTTACGGCGCCGCGGTCGAGGGCGGCGAGCCCGGCCCCGGCCTGCGCCCGCTGGCCGCCTATCTGGCGGAAGAGACCGACTATCGCGCCAGCGCCCGCCATGCCGCCGACGGCCGGCACTGGGCCGAGGTGCTGTCGGCCGAGCCGCGCGCGCCGGTGCTGGGCAAGGGCTGCGAGAACTATGCCGAGGCGGCGCTGGAGGCGGCGCATGACCTGGCGGCCCTGCGCCCGGCGCTGATGCGGCAGGCGCAGGCCGGGGGCATGGGCTGGCCCGATCTCCTGACCGTGCTCTGCGCGATCTGGGCGGCGCTGAACCTGCGCGACGGCTCGGCCGCGCGGCACGAAAGCGGCGGGCAGATCGCCATGCCGGTCTGGCTGCCCTACATGAGCCGGATGGGTAGCGTCGCGGTCTCGGTCCCGGCGCTGGTGGTGAACATCCTGCCGCTGGACGTGGCGCTGTCGCCCTCGGAGCCGCTGGGCGAGGCGCTGGCGCGGCTGGGCACACGGCTGCGCAAGCTGCGCCGGCACGGTCGCTATCGCATCGAGCAGATCGCCGCCGACCAGGGCATCGCGCCGCGCAGCCGATTCTTCTTTTCGCCGCTGATCAACGTGCTGCCCTTTGACGAGGCGCGCTTTGCCGGCTGCACGGCCGAGCGGCACGTGCTGTCGAACGGCCCGGGCGATGGCTTCAACATCACCATCCGCGGAGATGGCGAGGCGCAGGGGCTGGAACTGCTGATCGAGGCCGATCCCGCGCTGACCAGCGCCGAAGACTTCGCCCGGCTGGCAACCGGCCTGCCGCGCTTCCTGGCCGAGGCGCTGACGCCCGAACGCCTGTCGCAGCCGCTCTCGTCCCTGCCGGGACAGGCTCAGGGCCGATAGAGAATGCCCGCATCGCCGCCCGGCGTCGCGGCCGGGCCGGGCACATAGTCGCGGCTGACGCAGCCGGCGTCGTCGCGGTCGCGCAGGTCGGTCGGCCGGTTCTCGGGCAGTTCGAAATCGGCGCAAAGCCGATAGCGGCGCGGCCCGATCACCTGGTAGCGATAGGGCTTGCCGGTAAAGCGATCGTTCAGCTGGACCTGCCAGTTGCAATCGGGCGTGCTCTCCAGCCGGTCGGGCAGGCGCCGGCCGCCCGCTTCGGCCAGGCAGCGCACCAGCACGGCAAGGCGCGACAGGTCGCTTTCGCGGCTCTGGTCGCGGCGCTCCTGCCGGGCCTGGCCGGGGCCGCCGGTCAGAGCCAGCCCGGCGCCGATGGCCAGCGCGGCCAGCACGGCGATCAGGATGGCGGGCCAGCCGCGGCTAGTCATTCAGCTCGTCCCGGTAATAGGCAAAGACCAGCGCCGCCACGCCCGCGACCAGCACCGCCTTGGCGGCGAAGCGCGCCGTCAACTCGCCGTTCAGGAAGGCATAGACGGCATAGATCCCGTCGCCCAGGAACACCAGCGAGGCGACCAGCAGCGTCATCGAGGCGAACCACTTGCGCACCAGCGACCGCCGTCGCCCGGCGTCGCCCATGCTCATCCGCGCCACCTTGCGGTTCAGGAACAGGAACAGCGGTGCGAATCCGATCAGCGAGGCGATGGACCAGCGCGCCGAACTGCTGCCGCCATAGGTCCAGCCCTCGGCCGGGTCGGCGATCAGCCGGTCGATCAGCCCCATGCCCAGGTCGCAGACATGCCAGGCCACCATGCCGAGCGACAGGAACAACAGCCCATAGAGCAGCGCCTCCTGCGCCGAGGCATAGGGGCGCGGGCGCGGCACCGGCGGCAGGCCGGGCGACACTTCCCAGCCGTGCAGCGCCTCGGCGATCTCGGGCGCCGACCAGCCGGCATGGGTCAGCGCCTGCGCGATCTGCGCGGGCTCGCCGCCCTGGGCCAGGGCCTCGCGCACGAATTCGGAAAGCTGGTCGGAGGGTTTCATCGGTCTTCCTTCGCGGGGCGTGCCGGCCTGCCCCTGACCTCGGGAAGCATCGCCAGGACGCCGCCCGGGTCAAGCCCGCATGGCGCCATGGCGGCGGCGCGAATTTTTCGAAATCTCGCGATTTTCCCCCTTGCACCCCCCGGCGCGCTTCCGTAAATGACGCCTCACCGAAGGCGACGCGCCATCGGGATACGGAGTGCGGGCGTAGCTCAGGGGTAGAGCATAACCTTGCCAAGGTTAGGGTCGTGAGTTCGAATCTCATCGCCCGCTCCAGAATTCTTCCTTCGGGAACAGCGAAAAGCGGCCTTCGGGCCGCTTTCGGCTTTTCGGCACCCGGTGATGGCTGGCCTCTGGCCTTCCGGGGCGAATCGGCGCTAGTATGGCAGGGTTGTTGCCCCGTCTGTCACATCCCGGGACATCCGTCAGGAACCAGCTGCCGCGCAACCATACCGGAACCGATTCGCGGTCAGCCCTAGCGTGAGGTGCTCATGCCGGCTCTGGAATCACTCATCGAAAGCAAACTGCAAGGCCTGGAGGGCGTGCTGGCGCTGCGCCTGCCCTCGGGGCAAAGGCTGGGCCCGGCCGAGGCGCCGGTCACGCTGGCCTTCCGCCAGATCTCGGCGCTGCGCCACTTGGCGGCCGGCCAGCTCGGCCGGCTGGGCGACGATATCGTGCGCGGCCGCGTCGCCGTCGAGGGCAGCCTGCGCGACCTGATGCGGGTGGTCGCGGCCCTGGTCCCGGCCGGCGGCGAGGCCCTGGCGCCGGGGTTGTGGCAAAGGCTGCGCTATCGCGGCGAATCGCTCTTGCGCCACAGCCGCGCCCGCGACGCCGAACAGATCCGGGCGCATTACGATGTGTCGAACGATTTCTATGCGCTCTGGCTGGATCCGCTGCGGGTCTATTCCTGCGCCTATTTCGCCACGCCAGGGATGGACCTGGCGGCGGCGCAGGTCGCGAAACTGGACCTGATCTGCCGCAAGCTGGACCTGCGCCCGGGCGAGCGTTTCCTGGACATCGGCGCCGGCTGGGGCGGGCTGATGCTGCATGCCGCGCGGCATTACGGCGTCGACGCCACCGGCATCACCCTGTCGCAGAACCAGCACGCCCACGTGACGCGCCTGATTGCCGAGGAAGGCCTGTCGGACCGCGTCCGCATCGAGATCCGCGATTACCGCGACCTTGCCCCCGAACGGCCCTTCGACAAGCTGGCCTCGGTCGGGATGTTCGAGCATGTCGGCCGTGCCAATATGGCGACCTATTGCGACACGCTCTATCGGCTGGTCCGGCCCGGCGGGCTGGTGCTGAACCACGGCATCACCGCCTCGGGGCTGGACGACGCCACGGTCGGCGGCGGCCTGGGCGATTTCATCGAGGAGCACATTTTTCCCGGCGGCGAGCTGATCCACGTCAGCCAGGCGCTGCGCACCCTGTCGCAGGCCGGGCTGGAGATGGTCGATACCGAGAACCTGCGCCCGCATTACGCCCGCACGCTCTGGGCCTGGTCGGACGCGCTGGAATCGCGGCTGCCGCAGGCCGAGGCCGTGCTGGCCCGCGCCATGCCGCCCGCCCGCGCCGCCGAGGTGCTGCGCGCCTATCGGCTGTATCTGGCCGGCTGCGCGCTGGCCTTCGAACGTGCCTGGGTGGCGCTGCACCAGATCCTGCTGATCCGCCCCGACCCCGACCAGTCGAGCGCCGACATGCCCGGCGCGCATTCCGCCTATCACTTCCGCCGCGACCACATCTATCGCGCGGCGGAATTGTAGCCGCCGGCTGTTAACGGTAACGTCCGCCGGAAACGCTGGAACGGAGAGGACGGGTCATGACGCAGGCAAGCATCGGGTTGATCGGGCTGGGCACGATGGGGGCGGCGCTGGCGCTGAACATCGCCGAGAAGGGCTTTCCCATCGCGGTCTGGAACCGCACCACCGCGGTGACCCGGCGCTTCCACGCCGAGGCCGGCGCGCTGGCGGACCGCATCATCCCCACCGAAAGCCTGGCCGAGCTGGTCGCGGCGATCCAGCCGCCCCGCGCCATCATCCTGATGGTGCCGGCCGGCCCGGCGGTGGACGACCAGATCGCCGCGCTGGCGCCGCTGCTTGCCCCCGAGGATCTGGTGATCGACGCCGGCAACGCCAATTTCCACGACACCGACCGCCGCGCGAGCGCCGGCCTGCCGATGCGCTTCCTGGGCATGGGAGTCTCGGGCGGCGAAGAGGGTGCGCGTCACGGCCCTGCCATCATGGGCGGCGGCGACCGCGCCGACTGGGACCGCGTCGCCCCCATCATGCAGGCCGTCGCCGCCCAGGCCGAGGATGGCACCCCCTGCGCCACCTGGATGGGCGAGGCCGGCGCCGGCCATTTCGTCAAGGCGGTGCACAACGGCATCGAATATGCCGACATGCAGATGATCGCCGAGGTCTATGGCGTCATGCGCGACGGGCTCGGCCTCTCCGCCGCCGAGATCGGCCGGACTTTCGCCGGCTGGAACCAGGGCGTGCTGAAATCCTATCTGGTCGAGATCTCGGCCGCCGTTTCTGGGGCCGTGGACCCGCTGACCGGCCAGCCGATGCTGGACGTGATCCTGGACGCCGCCGGGCAGAAGGGCACCGGCCGCTGGACCGCGATCGAGGCCCAGCACCTCGCTGCGCCGATCCCGGTGATCGAGGCCGCCGTCATGGCCCGCAACGTCTCGGCCCGCCTCTCCGAGCGCAAGGCCGGCGAGGCCCGCTTCGGCGCCGCGCCGCAGCCGCTTTCGGTGCAGATCGACCAGCTGGAACAGGCGCTGATCGCCGGCAAGATCCTGTGTTATGCCCAGGGTTTCGCGATGATCGAGGCCGCCGGCCGCGCCTTCGGCTGGCAGCTGGACCTGCCCGGCATCGCCCGGGTCTGGCGCGCCGGCTGCATCATCCGCTCGGCCATGCTGAACGACATGGCGACGGCCTTGGCCGAGGATCCCGCCCGCAATCTGATCCTGGCACCCTTCTTCGCCGAAAAGCTCGCGGCGGCGATGCCCAGCCTGCGTGCGGTGGTGGCGCAGGGCGTACTGTCGGGCCACGCGCTGCCGGCGCTGACGTCGGGCCTGAGCTGGTTCGACATGATGCGCACCGGCCGGGGCACGGCGAACATGATCCAGGCGCAGCGCGATTTCTTCGGCGCGCATGGCTTCGACCGGCTGGACGGGCGCGACGCGCATCACGGCCCCTGGGGCGAGCACGGCTGAAGAGCGCGGCGGGCGCGCGATACCCCCTTGACCGCGCGCCCCGAAAACCCTAGCAAACCCAAGGCTCCGGCGGGTTGGCGGAGAGGTTACGCAGCGGATTGCAAATCCGTGAAGACCGGTTCGATTCCGGTACCCGCCTCCAAGTCTTTCAATGACTTAGCAGACATGACCGGCCCTAGGGTATCACCTAGGGTATCACGTCGCTGTTCTGTGCCTGTTCTGTTCATTGCCTTTTCTCCCGTGCTTGGCGCGCTCGCATTTCCTGCCGAGCCTCGCCCGCATACTTCGCAATCATCTCTTTGGTGGCATGGCCGGAATAGACCGCAATCTCGTCATCATCGCAGCCCGCCAAGCCAATTCCTTCACGCCGCGATAGCGCAGCGCATGGAGATCGTAGGCTTCCAGCCTGGGTCGCTTGCGCTCTTTCAGCATCAGATCGGCCATGTAACGGTAGCTGATCGGGTTGCCGTCTCGCTTGATGAGGATGGGGCGCGCCGCAATAGGAACCACGCCCAGCGCCGCCTTGGTGCGGTCCAGCGCGGCCTTGAGCTGATCGGTGCAGGGCAGCACCAGCGGCTTGTCGGTCTTGTTCTGGCGCAAGGTCAGCGAATCGCCATCATAGTCGCCCCAGCGGAAGCCGACCCAATCGCCGGGGCGCTGGACGCTGCCCACGCCGATCTCAAAGATCAGACGGCATAGCTCGCTGGCCTCGGCCCGGAATTTCTCCACCGCCCAATCCGGCCAGGGCAGATGCTCGCGCTGCCGCTCGGCCGGGGTCTTGAGCGCCCGAACGCCTTTCGCCGGGTTGTTCTGAATCCAGCCCAGATCAATGGCATGTTCGCAGAGGACCACCAGCATCTGAGGGATGTAGTTCGCAAAGCGGGTACGGTAAGCATTGGCCTTTTGCGCCCCGATGACATCGGCTCGCGTCAGCGCCTTCACGTCCCGGCTGCCGATCCCATCACCTTGTCGTAGTCCTGCCGGGTGCGCGGCTTGAGGCCGGTCCATCGGTCGGATTTCCGATAATCGTCCATGAGCGCGGACCAAGACGTTTTCGCCTGCATCCGCTTGCCGGTCAGGATTTCCCAATACTGACGGTCGAAATCGGCAGTGCCTTCGGCTGCCGTGATCCGGTGCAGCGTGCCCTTGAGGCGCACATAGATGCGCCCGCTCGGATGCTTCCAGAGGTATCGCTTGGCTACCATTGCACATCTCCCATGCCGTCCACGGCCTCGCCGCGAATGATCTTGTAAAGCTCGGGCATGGGTATAGCTGTGCGGCCGCTCCGAGGCGTCCAGCGCCAGCGTCAGGGCACCATGGATTTCGGCAAGGGTTTCCACCGGCAAGCCGGGGGTGATATGGCAATGCATAGCCATTCGCGATCTCCCATAAGATCGGGTTTCGGTTAGGGTTGGATGAGAGCGGCAACTTTCACCCAGCCCGTTACTATGTTAACAGGGTGGGAATGACCGATCAAGAAAAAACTGTGTTAACCCGAAAAGGGAAGCGCGGCCCCGCCCCCACGGGCAAGGGCACCTTGATCGGCGTTCGTGTTCAGCCCGACCTGCTGGACTGGATCGACGCCAAGCGCGCCGACACCGGCCAGACCCGCCCCGATTTCATGCGCGACCTGTTGGACAATTACATGAAAGCCGAGGCCCAGACCGAAGCCGAGATGCCGACACCCGACACCGAAGCCGCCGCCCCGACATGGATCCGCGAAGCCGCCGCACGCTTCCTGCTGCTGGGCGCCCGCCTGATCCGAGGCCGCAAGATGAACCCTGTTCGACGCGCCCAGGCCGAGTTCTACGAGCACCTGGCCGAGATCGTCCGCAAAGGAAAAGTCGGCCCCTACGCCGCGCGCCGCGACGACTGACCTCTCACCGCCTCGCACAGCATCTGCGGCCGCCCTGCCGGCTCGATCCCGACGCGCCAGAGTGTAACGAAGACACCTCGCATTTCCTGCCAGTGTAACGGCCGACCATCGGCTAACGATGTAAGATCGACGGGAACGTAAGCTGCCAACCCACAAGCCGAAGTCGGGCAGCGGCTGCCGAGCGAACGACAATTGCCCACGGAAACCGCGCACCCACCTAAGCGGGCGGCCGCGACAACAGCCAGTCAACTTGACTTTCATATGGGAGGCAGCATTGCCCCATAGTCAACTGCTACTTGATTATGGAGCAGAACAGCGGCACATGATTCTTCATGCTTGATCAAGCGACGAGGACAGTCATCAACATGCAGGGCAGAAGCGGCACTTACATCCAACAACTTGAGGGCTACCGAGCATTTGTGCCCAAAAATCTTCCCCCGATACCACCTATTGTCTTTGATGACGAACTCCGAACACTGCTGTCGAAGGCGGATCGCGCCGTCGGACGCCTGGATGGCTCTATTGAGGCCTTGCCGAACCCAGAGCTTTTTGTGTTCATGTACGTGCGCAAGGAAGCTGTCCTTTCATCGCAAATCGAAGGGACACAGGCGTCCCTTGGCGATGTGCTCGAAGTCGAAGCCCAGATATTCGATCCCTTGCGACCGGATGACACATCTGAGATCCTAAACTACGTCAATGCTGTCAACTATGGCCTTGAGCGGCTCAAAGAACTCCCAATGTCGCTTCGCCTT
Source organism: Paracoccus sp. DMF (assembly GCF_004407025.1). Taxonomy (NCBI): domain Bacteria; kingdom Pseudomonadati; phylum Pseudomonadota; class Alphaproteobacteria; order Rhodobacterales; family Paracoccaceae; genus Paracoccus; species Paracoccus sp. DMF. Next base: position 2,315 of record NZ_SOKV02000061.1, on the reverse strand, counting down.
ATTCGGGAAATTCATGAAAGGCTCATGGATGGTGTGCGAGGCCAACATGCAACCCCAGGTGAGTTCCGTAGGACGCAAAACTGGATTGGCTCCGAGGGCGCAACGCTTAATTCCGCAACATTTGTGCCTCCCCCTCCTTCGGCGCTCCCGGAACTGTTAGGCAACTTTGAGAAGTACCTACATGAGCGAGACGACTTGCCGCTCCTCATTCGTTTAGGGCTGATCCACGCGCATTTCGAGACACTTCATCCGTTTCTCGATGGAAACGGCCGTATGGGGCGCTTGCTGATTACTTTTTGCCTTTGCGAGCAGGAGGCTTTGACCAAACCTGTTCTGTATTTATCCCACTACTTAAAGCAAAATCGCATGCGGTATTATGACCATCTGCAAGCAACTAGGGACGATGGCGCGTGGGAACCTTGGCTGAAATTTTTTCTGCGCGGGGTCGGAGAGGTCGCAAATGAGGCAAGCAATACGGCAAGAAAAATCGTTCAAATGCGCGAGCAACACAGGCAAACATTAATAGAAGAGCTTGGCAAAGGGGCGGGGAACGGCCTTAAACTTCTCGAGTCGATGTACCGGCGACCGTACTTCAATGTCTCTGGCGTCCAAGAATTTCTTCAAATATCTACTCAAGCAGCGAACACATTGACCGACCGCCTGGAGGGTCTCGGCCTCATAACCGAAACGACTGGAAATAGACGGAACCGGATATTCCGCTACGATCCTTATGTATCACTTTTTATTGACTGACCCCCTGCCGTTACCATGAATTATCAATATCTAAAATGCTCGAAACCCTCGAAGTAGTGCAGATCATTGAAAGCTAAAACTCCGGAATATGAGTATGTGTTGTATATTGATGAAGCTGGCGACGACGGCTTACGGCGCGTTAGGCCTATAGACAAGGTTGGGGGCACGGAATGGCTTTGCATCGGGGCTGTCCTTGTTCGAAAGGACAACGAAGATAATGTTGTGCAATGGGTTAAAGATATTCGAGCAGATATTGACGCCAAGCAAGGGCCGGTTCTTCACTATCGCAATTTAAGCCCAACAAAAAAGTTGCGCGCATGCGAGCTTCTTTCGCAAAAAGAAGCCGTTTTCTTCATTGTATGCTCGAACAAGAAGAATATGCGAGGCTATCAAAACTCGCGCGCAGCAATCCGAGGCGGGAAGCAATTTTTCTACAACTTTTGCGTGCGACTTCTGATGGAAAGAGCGACGGAGCTTTGCCTGAAGGATAGCGTAAATAAATTTGGGGAACCTCGCTGCATGAAGGTAATTTTTAGTGAGCGCGGAAACCACTCCTACGGACAAACCAAAGCGTATTGGGAAATTTTAAAGCGGCAAGCCGCGGCAAATACCACTTTCTTAAATAAGAGAACAATGCGCCATGAGGTTATGAGGTATAACCTTGTGGACTATGTGCCTCACACGCAAAATGCTGGTCTACAGTTGGCAGATGTAGTGGCGAGTGCATTTTACCAAGCATGCGATACTCTAGATGGAAAATGGAACCCGGAGCCGGCGAAGCTGCTCAGTCCCAAGATGCCGCGTTCAAGCGGCGTAATTGCGGATCACGGCGTTATCTTGCAGCCTACACCACCTGAAAAGGCGGCCCTCAACGCAGAGCAAAAACAAATATTCGCGTTCTACGGCTATGCCTTCCAAGATTAGGGCGCGTGGGCCCCGGCCTCTCATCTCCCGCCGTCGATAGGCTGCAATCCATAGTACAACCGTCCAGCGGGCCGCCGATCATGTGACCGACAAGAGCGTTACCCGACGTTTCCCACGCATTGAATTGTTTGCCTGAAAGCTGGAATCCTGCCAACCCCATTTTTGGTCTCAATGCGAAATTCCGCCGAATTGAACCATATTTGTACGGCCAGCCCCGGCCTTCGCCGTGCTGGCCTGCGCCGCGCCGCAAAGGAGGTGACGGCCGCGCCATGTCGGGGTTTGCCCACTCGCCGACTGACGGGGATCCTTTCGCGATAGCCTTGCGCGGCGGATCCTGCCGGGGTGGCGAGGGCCAGACTCAGCCCCCGCCCCATCGTCACGCGCCCGGGTTCATGTACCAGGCGCGGTGATCGACAAAGCCGCAACCGAAATCCAGCCGCACCTTGAACTCGGTGGCATCGACCTCGAAGCCCTCGCGCGTGAACACCTGCGGGCCAGTAGCGCCGTCCAGATAAGCATGCTGCAGGCTATCGGGGCGACCGGGCTTCGCGGCTAGGGTCAGGACTCATTCACGTGTCATAGCCAGAACATGACGGTGGCGGCGGGAGCGACGGCAGACAGGAAGACCTTCGGGCATC